>JADHXY010000101.1 GCA_016782755.1 Phycisphaerae bacterium
TCTCTACCGATATAGCCGGCCTGAGAAACCCAATCGCAGGTGCTCCCATGCCCTTTGCAGAGATAGATTTCATCGTTGTTCCCGGCCTCGGTTTCGACAGGCAGGGCAATCGCTTAGGACGAGGCGGGGGATATTTCGACCGCTTTTTCGCAAATAAAGACTTAAGAGCCGTCAAATGCGGTTTTGCTTTCGATGAGCAGATTATTGACTCGGTTCCCACCTCAAAAAGCGACAAAAGAGTCGATATCTTAGTTACTGATAAGGAAGTCATACATTTTAACAAGGAAAAGGAGTCCTGATATGGCAAGATACACTGCAGGAAATTACAACACAAACACCCGTTTACGAATTATATATTCAATTGTCGGCCTATTAGTTTTCTATTTGCTCATAGCATTTATTTTTAATTTCCCACCTTTTTCAAACGATGAACAAAATGCCAAACCTGAGCAGACAGACCACCTACAAGCCGCAAGAGAAGTAGTTGAATTGGGCCACCCCGAACAGCCAATTGTCGTTCCTGTAAAACCTCAGGTCGTCGAAGTAAATCTGGCCGAAATTATAACTGACTCCAACCTGGACAACGACAGTAATTCACAGGCCGCATTACTTATCTCAAAAGCAAATGACGCCTTAAATGACAACCCGCCGCAAATTATAAAGGCAAGAGACCTCCTCAATGAGGCACTCAGAGAACCAATATCAGATCAGCAGATAAAATTTGTAAAAGCAAAACTCTCCCAGTTTGCCGACGAATGGCTTTTCAGCAGACAGGTATTCCCCGAAGATATACTTTGCGACTATTATAAAGTAAAGCCCGGCGATCTCCTATCGGAAATAGGAAATTTATACAAAGTCCCGTGGCAAATCCTGCTTGACATCAACAATATCAAATCCGAAAGATCATTACAGGCCGGACAGAAAATCAAAATCATCAACGGGCCTTTTCATGTTAAAATAAATCGTTCAACATTCATACTCGATCTCTACCTCCAGAATACATTCGTCAGGTCATTTCGTGTAGGATTAGGCAGACCCGGTTACGATACTCCCACCGGACTCTGGCTCGTTGCGATGGGCGGAAAACTCATCAGACCACCATGGACAGACCCCGATACCGGCATTAGATATGAATCCGAAAACCCCAACTATCCACTTGGTGACAGATGGATCAGTATCGAGGGAGTAAAGGGCGAGTGCACCGGAAGAACCGGCTTTGCACTCCACGGAACAAAGGACCCTAACGAAATAGGAACTGCTGCATCGAGAGGATGTGTTAGATTAGCAAATGAAAATATAGTTTTACTTTACAAGCTTCTCATGCCCGGCTTTTCCCAGGTGCAAATTGTAGATTAATATTTTTTTAAAACTAAGGATGGTTTTGAAAAATTTTGACAGAAAAAAAAGATTTCTGGCATGGACTGTTTCTATAATTGCCCATTTATTTATCTTTTCATTATTGGCTGCGATTGATATCCATCCATCACCTGCCGAGGCCTCGCAGAATAAAAAGCATGACCTACTGATACAGCACATAAAAAGCTCTCTGGATACTTCTTTTGTAATATCAAAGCCGAAATTTAACCAAACATCAAATAATCTTTATTCCAACTCAAATGACAAAAAATTAAATCACGCCCAAATATTCCCAAATCAATCTAAAATCGTTTCTCAAAAAGATATTTTTAAGAAACCGCAAAAAAACAATTCCCTCTTTTCGTCAAAGCCAATACTGCCTGGCAAAATCAAATTTTACGATTCTGTAAGCGATGCTCGCAAAATATGCTATCTTGTCGATTCTTCAGGAAGCATGCACGGCCTTTTATCAAGTGTCAAGCAAGAATTACGCACCTCAATATCAGCATTAAGGCCGGACAATTATTTCGCCCTCATCTTCTTCGGCAACGACCAACTCTACCAGTTCCAGGAGGGCAAAATGGTCAGAGCCACCAAATCCTCGATATCCTCAGTTTTGCGATTTATAGACCGAATAGAACCTCAGGGCCCAACGAATGCCATTGATGCTCTCAGCAGGGCGATAAACGTCAAAGACAGCATAAATGACCCACCGCAGGTTATTTATTTCCTTACAGACGGCTTCGAGTTCCGCAATAACTCACAATCAGATATCGAATCAAGGATAACCAGTTTGCTTAGAAAAAACACATCTACCATAAACACCATTGCCTTCTGGCCGCAGGAAAAAGATAAAAAAATTCTCCGCCTTATAGCCGATCTCTCTGGCGGCACTTTTACTTGTTACGATAAATAACAATAAACCAAAATAATCGGAACGTAAATTATGAAAAAAACAGCACTTGCCAAAATTGTTATCCTGGCGATCGTACTCGCTCTGATATTTTTCTTTTCTACTAATCTCAAAAAGAGTTTGCCAAACCATCCAGATACCGCATCAGTTACAGCCGATTCTAATATCAACCGGACAGTTTTCCAAAAGTTCATCGTTGACGGCGGCCCTATTGTCTGGTTCGTACTTATACCACTATCCCTTTTAACGCTTTATCTTGTCACTGAATACGCCATGATTATCCGAAGAAGGCATCTGCTCCCCGAAAAAATCGCCTGCTCGCTGACTAAGATCATAAAAAACCATCAAGATCAGGCTGAATTTATAAATCAGATAAGGAAAAAGGATGATCTGGTAAGCATATCGATCGAATACGCATTGACCAGCGGCAAAAACGACTTTTTCAGAATAAAATCTCTCGCCTCCGAATCTCTTCAGGACCAAGCCATGGCCTTATTTAGAAAAATCCAGTGGCTCGCTCTTATCGGAAACATCGCGCCGATGGTCGGCCTTTTCGGAACCGTTTTTGGAATGATAAAGCTTTTCGATTCGATCGTAACAACAGCCGGGCAGCCCCAGCCAGCCGATTTCGCCGGCGGTATTTCAATCGCACTTGTTACGACGTTCTGGGGACTCTTCATTGCAATACCTGCCCTCGCCTTTCATGGCATTTTCAGAAATTCCATCGAATCCATTGTAAGCGATGCCGTCTCCGAATCGGAAAACGTAATAGACCAGATCAGATATCTCTATGTCAAAAAAACTAACGTAAACGATAAAAACCTTTTGAAAAATGCTTAATCTTAAAAACCAATTCAACCCGCCGACTTTCAATATCACTCCGATAATAGACATCGTCTTTTTATTAATGATTTTTTTCGTCGTCGTTAGCCGTTTCATCGAAACAAACAACCTCGACATCAAAACCCCGGATTTGTGCGATTTCGCTGAAAATAAAAAAGACGCCCACCCCGCCTCTACCGTCCTTTCAATAACGTCTTCTCCAACTGATGACGTATCCTTTTTTATAGATTCCCAAAAAATCCAAGCCGACTCCCCTCAAAACTTACAGCCGCTTCTCACCTCGAAAATCAACGAGAAAATACAAACTTCATCAAATAAGGATGGAGTGATTATATTCAGAGCCGACCAGAACGCTCTTTACGAAGACATAGAACTGGGCCTATTAGCACTTTCCAAATCAAATGCCAAAAAAATAAAACTCGCCGTACAAAAACAAAAACACTCCGAATAAATAATATCCCATATTTTGTTTTTGTAAAATAGTGACCGCAGTCTGGTAGGGTGGGTAACTTGCTTACCCACGCTGTTTCTTTTTTAAGCTCCGAAGGAGCGACACATTAAAAGTCAGGTAGGGTGGGTAACTGGTTTACCCACGCTGTTTCTAATACTGTCTAAATCAGCTTCTTTATCAATTCCAGCGGGCTTTTGAGCTCCGCCACAGCTTCAAAAGATTATGCGTAGCGCATATCAGCGACCACTCACTGCGACCTGCACAAATGATTGATCGAAAATCGTGCAAAAAAATCGTAAAAGTCCAAAAACACCCCTTTTTTTCACAAACTTTAAGCCGATTCTTTTTTCTTTTTTCTTGATATCTCGAACAAGCCAGCCGTGCCATCGACAATATCTTTAGTAATTACGTATTTTGCCGGCTTAGTCTCTTCCGGAAGCTGATACATCATATCTATCATCAACTCTTCCGTAATAGAACGCAACGCCCTCGCGCCCGTATCCCTTTTCAAAGCCTTGGCAGCAAGCTGCTTAAGTGCATCAGGCGTAAATTCCAGCTCTGCATCTTCCATCTCGAAAAACTTCTTATACTGCTTTATCAATGCACTTTTCGGCTCGGTAAGAATAGCAACAAGAGCCTCCTCATCAAGAGCATCTAAAGTCGTCAAAACCGGCACTCTACCAACCAACTCAGGGATCATACCATATTCGATTACATCCTCAGGGATCACCTGGCTTATTGTCTCGCTGTAATCCTGCTTCTTGTCGCTTGTTGCATTTGTTTCCGAACCGAACCCGATCATCTTCTTTCCAAGCCGTTTGCGGATAATATTATCCAGTCCAACAAACGTCCCGCCGCAAATAAACAAAATCTGCGTGGTATCTATCTGGATATAAGATTGCTCCGGATGTTTCCTGCCGCCTTGCGGAGGAATATTCGCTATCGTACCCTCGAGCATCTTCAGCAGAGCCTGCTGAACACCCTCACCGGATACATCACGTGTTATCGACACGTTCTGGCTGGTCTTGCCGATTTTGTCGATCTCGTCTATGTAAACAATGCCCCGCTGAGCCGCCTCAATATCATAATCCGCAGACTGTACCAGCCGCAAAAGAAAATTCTCCACATCCTCACCAACATAACCTGCTTCGGTTACTGTTGTAGCATCGCAAATTGCGAAAGGAACATTAAGTGATTTAGCTAACGTCTTTGCTAACAACGTCTTACCTGAACCGGTAGGGCCTATCAGAAGTACGTTAGATTTATCGATCTCAACATCTTTATCGTCGCTGTCGGTGTGCAAAAGGCGTTTATAATGATTATGAACTGCAACTGAGAGGTATTTTTTCGCCTCAATCTGACCGATTACGTACTGATCGAGAAATTCCTTGATCTGCCGGGGTTTTGGGAGTTTGGAGACATCATCGGTGAATAATTTGCTTTTTTTATTGTTCTGGATAATTATATTATGACAGAGATCCACGCATTCAGGGCATATGAATACATTGTTAGGGCCTTCGATGAACATGTCGGCATGACTGCCGGCTCTGCCGCAAAAACTGCAAATATTTTTTGAGGTTTGTCTTTTTGCCATTTAAAATCCTTATTATCATCAAAAAATCGAGGTTTATGTGTGTTATTATATTAAAATGAAATCTTAAAGCAAGTTATTTAGAATTCTGAATTTCTTTTTTTAATTTATCAAATTTTTCATTCCAGCTGTTTGGAATAACCTGAAAACTGCTTTGAATAACGTCTATTGTGTGTAATATTTCATCGGGTGATGAATTTTCTAATTTACTCCAACTGCTTATCTGATAATACTTTGCGCGCCACCAATTATTAGTTTGTGTTTTCGGATCGGTATTGTTTTTGTGGATACGAGCTATTTGGCCCCAGAGTTCAGCGGCTTGTGAGAATTGTTGTTTTTTGTAATAAAAACGTGCTTTGCAGCGTAAAAAAGCGATGTTTTGCTGGTTGTTTTCTTTTTCGAATTCGCGTAGTATTTTGCCTATTTTAACAAAATCGTCATTATTTTTTGCGAAAAATGTGGAAATTTCTGCGAAATTTAATGAATTATTTGGAATATTTTGGAATTTATATGAAAAATGTGCGGATTTTTCGAGGTTTTTGAGCAGTGTTTGCGGCTGACGAGAGCTTTCTAAAGTGGTATCTATTCTATCCAAAACATCGAAAATCAACATGGTGGCGACGGCATAAATCTGCTCGCGGCAGGTGGAGTTTTTGTTGGGGGTGTGAGTCTGTAACTGAGAGGTGGAGTTTTCGCTTTGGGTGTAAATTTGGTTTTGGCGGTTAGAGTTTTTTTCAAATTCAAACGAATTTAAGCGGTCAATCATTTGTGCAAGTATCTGTGCGCAATTTTCATATTCTTTTTTTTCAAGAAGGAAGCGGCAATAAATTACGGTTGAAGTTGTGAGGGTTTGGTTGTCAATGTGCGGCTGAGCGATGAGTTGTTCGAGGTTAGTGACATCGCTATCGGATAGGCTGCCGGAAATATTTAAGTTGAGATTTACAAGATCGAGGGCAGCTTTGTTTTTGAATGGGTTGTTGGGTGATGTGGCGATTTGTTTTAGCAGTGTTGCTGCTTTTTCGGTATCGTTGGAAGCGGTGAGGATTTTTGTGTATTGATATTCAAGTTGGGGGTCGGTGTTATTTTTATGGAAGTTGAAATAGTTTTCAAAGGCTTTTTTTATCAAAGGCAGGTCAGGGTGTTGTGTGGTGAAGAGATAATTTGCAAGCAGGGCGGCTTGCTTTGAGATTATTTCGTCTTCTATTTCAAAGCCTTTTTCATTTTTAAGTTTTGCGGCATCCAGCAGTAGTGACAGGGCGTGAGAGGGGTCTGAGTCTGCTGTTTTGACGGCTGAGGCATAGGTTATGGAGCGGGTGCGGAATTTGGTGAATCTTAAGAGTTTTTCGAGCAGATAGCGAGATTCGGGAAAATCGTTTTGCAGTGCGTAGTCGGCTGAGAGTTGGGCTTGTGTGAGGGGTGCGGTATTGAGAGGGAGGTTTGAATCGTTTTTGCAGACAAGGTCGCTATACATAATGCGAGCTAATTCTTGTTTGAGACCAGGAAATTGCTCAAAGGAGTTTATTAGATTGCCGGGGTCGTTTTTGATTTGAATTAGGGTGAATCTTATGGCGGTTTGAAGGTCGATACTTTCTTCGTGTTTTTTTAGTATGTCGAAGATTTTTGCGATTTGATTTGGTTCGGCGGTTTGGAGGTAAATTATTTTAGAGATGCTGAATTTGGCAGTGGTAAGCAAATCCTGGGAGTTGGAAATAATTGCGTTAAAATAATCAATGGTTTGTGATTTATACCGGCTGTCGGTGGTTGAAAGCGAGGCGAGTATCTGGGCTTTTAGGATTTTTATGTCGGCTGGCAACTGCGGTAGATCGAGTGAGTTTAAGTCGTTGAGGATATTGAGAAGTAAATCGCTGCGCTGTGATTTTGGGGCGGTGAGGGCATAAAAAAAATCGATGTAGTTTTTATAGAGCATTGAGCTGCAGAGGTCGTTTGAGATTTGGGACCAGAGGTTTGTTTTTCCGAAACGGGTTTCCCAATCATCACGGCTGTAATTTTCGATATATGCTTTTATTTGTTGTTGTGCTTTTATTACTTTGTCGAGTTGTGAGCGGCTTTGCTTAGCGATGTAATTCAATTTGGGG
>JADHXY010000102.1 GCA_016782755.1 Phycisphaerae bacterium
GCAATGACATAAAAAGACTGGATGCCTGTTTTCACAGGCATGACAGCGGTGGGATTGCCGTTCGTCTGCGGCGGATAAACTCGTTCGACTTCCTGCAATGGCAATTCTAATGGGTCTAAACGGTTTTGGATTTGTCCATGAGCAGGATTATTTTTTTGCGGATTGCGGCTGGGAGTTTGTTTTTTATTATGGTCTTTATCTCTTTCATGGCTGTTCTCTGGGTGGTGTGGACGATGACGATGTGCTCATTTTCGAATTTTTCTATCATCTCGGCAAATTCACTGATATGGATGTGGCGTCCGGCCTTTGCCCGCTCGATTTGCTCTTCAAGATAAAACGTACACTCTGTTATAAGTATCTTGCTCTTTTTAATATAGTCCAGCTGTGAAAAATCGATAAGCGCAGTGTCGCCGAGGTAAGTAACAATGGGTATCTCTATCGGGTTATCGATTTGAATTCCCTGTTTTTTAAGCTCGACGATTTGCGGGCCTGTCAGGTTTGCGAATTCGGGCTTGATCTTTTTCCTTTTTTCGATAACGGTATAGCCGACTGAGCCAAAACTGTGCTTGGTGGGAAATACCCTTGCAAATAGATTGGGTTTAATCTTGTATTCATCGCCCGGCTTGACACCTACGAGATTTGCGGGGACGGCTGTGCCGTCGAGCTGGCCCCATGCATCGATAATCTGTCGGATAGGTGGTATAAGATTTGCTGGTGCCAGAACTGTGCCTGGGGTCTGGGAGCAAAAATTCCGATGAGAAAGGTAATATGCCAGCCCTGCGGCATGGTCCATGTGGCCATGCGTGAGGAGAATGTTGTTTATCGATATGATCTGATCGGGGGCCTTGCCCACGTCAAAGCTGACATCGAGCTGAGGTATGGCAACTACGGTTTCTTCGCCAGCTACCGAATACCCGATTATATCCAGATCATCGATCGTTATTTTGTGTAAATTATGACTTGCCATAGCCGCTTCCTTGTTACCAACAAATTAATAATACTAAAAGGCTTATCGATTAATGTCAATTTGTTTTTGTATTTGCTTGCCTGTGTGCTTTCTGAGGTTATCATAGTACACAAAAAAAACAGCGTGGGTAAGTCCCGAAGGGTCGGGGCTTTCAGCAGGTTACCCACCATACGAGGCTAAAGAATAAGGATTATCGATCTGTCAAAATCTTATAAGTCGGAATCTAACTTCTGAGCACATCGCCGCCGGCTTCATTGATTTTGTCCATATCTGCTTTTCTTCCGGCTTCGCCCAGCATCTTCTGTCTGGCCTTATCCTGCAATTCTCCCGGCTGACGCGCCTTTTCGAGCATTTCTTCGATCGGTATAACTCCCTTATCATAAAGACGCCACAAATGATCGTCAAGAAGCTGCATACCAAGTTTTTTACCTGTCTGGATACTCGAATCTATCCTGTAAGACTTGTTTTCACGTATCAGGTTAGCAATAGCCGGTGTATTCACCATAAATTCATAAGCAGCGACACGTCCCTTGCCGCCGGTTTTTTTGCAAAGAGCCTGGGCAAGAACGGCTATCAGGTTACTTGAAAGCTGTGTCCTGATCTGCTCCTGCTGATTTGGCGGGAACACATCAATAATTCTGGTTATAGTACCGGAAGCACTTGTAGTATGAAGTGTGCTGAAAACAAGGTGACCGGTTTCGGCAGCTCGAACTGCCGCTTCAATAGTCTCGAGGTCACGAAGCTCACCAACTAAAATAACATCAGGGTCCTGCCTGAGAACACGCCTGAGTGCTTCCGAGAAACTTGGAACGTCGATACCAACTTCACGCTGATTTATGATAGATTTTTTGTGATTATGGTAATATTCGATTGGCTCTTCGATCGTGACTATGTGGCGATCGAGATTTTCGTTAACATAATTAACCATAGATGCAAGTGTCGTGGTTTTACCGCTTCCCGTCGGGCCAGTAACAAGAAACATACCTCTCGGACGACGGCACAATGCCGCACACAATTTTGGCAAACCAATCGTCTCAAAACTCAAAAGCTCAAAAGGAATCAATCGCAAAACGAGTGTCATATTACCTTTCTGTTTAAAAACCGAAACCCTGAAACGTGCCATATCGCCAAATGCAAAACCAAAGTCTGTCCCGCCTTCTTCCTGAATTTCCTGCTGATTCTTCTCTGGTGTTATACTTTTCATCAAGGAAACCGTATCATCAGGCTCAAGAACCTTAGTCTCAAGCGAACGCAATCCGCCGTGTAACCTGAATATGGGCGGCTTACCCACTGTCAAATGTATATCAGATGCACCTTGCGTATAACAAGCATGCAGCAAACGATCCATATTAACTGTTGCCATAAGAAAACTTCCTCAAACAAATTATTTCTCGATAACACCCTCTACCTGAGCGATCTTCGCCACCTCTTGTGGTGTTGTCAGACCTTCAAAAATCTTTAATTTACCATCATCCATAAGTGTTTTCATACCGCCGGCAACCGCTACTCTTCTAAGTTCAGTAGTCGGAGCCTTGGAAAACGCAAGTTCCCGCAACTCGTTATTCAACTCAATAAGTTCAAAAGCACCGATACGTCCCTTAAATCCAGTACCCTGACATGCCGGACATCCACGGCCCTTAAATATCTGATTCTTTTTAAGATCGTCGGCTGTTATTCCAAGAATTTCCAGAGAATGAGGATCGGGGTTTTCATCTACAACCTTGCATTTTTTACATATGACTCTCAATAAACGCTGAGCCATTATAGCCTGAATCGAACTTGCAACCAGGAACGGCTTCACACCCATATCGATAAGCCTTGTAATAGCGCTCAGGGCATCATTGGTATGGAGCGTACTGAAGACAAGGTGACCTGTTAATGCCGCCTGAATGGCGATATCAGCAACCACGCCGTCACGAATTTCGCCGATGAGGATAATATTGGGAGCCTGACGAAGCATTGACCTTAAAATACTATCAAAGGTAAGCCCTATGTCGTCCCTGATCTGGCACTGATTCATACCGGCAAAGTTATATTCGACCGGATCCTCGGCTGTGATTATTTTCTTGTCAGGCCTGTTCAACTCCTGCAAAGCCGCATATAGCGTTGTAGTCTTACCACTACCTGTGGGCCCTGTCACAAGAAAAATACCGTTCGGCCTTTTAATGATCTTTTGAAATCGCTCATAATCTTCCTGACCGAAACCGAGAGACTTAATACCTATATTTACCGAATCGGGACGAAGAATACGAAGTACAAAGCTTTCACCATGATTTGAAGGAAGATCTGATACACGAAAGTCTATATCCTGGCCATCTATATTTCGTTTTATTCTGCCGTCTTGAGGCAAACGTCGCTCGGCGATATCCATCCCTGACATAATCTTAAACCTGGTGATAAGAGGTGCCTGCATAGACTTCGGGATATTGTCCTTTATCAAGCACACGCCATCAACGCGATACCTGACTCTGACCCTGTCAGACATTGGCTCTATATGAATATCGCTTGCCCTCATATGATAGGCACTATCTATTATCAAGTTTACGAGCTTGACGATAGGGCCATCATCCGGACTGCCGGAGGCCTGCGCCTTGAGTGCCTCTGCCTGTAGTTCATGCCCGGCCTCTGCCAGTTCAGCGGCTGTTGCATCAATACTATGCTGAAGCTCGTCCGACTGCTGATCCTCTTCATCCTCCAACGTATCTTCAATATATGTTTGGATCTTAGATAAACTTGCTAAATAACACTCAACATCAGTATTCAACCTGAACCGCACAGCATCAAGAGCGTCTAAATCCATAGGGTCGCTAATAATTAACTTTATTCTTCCGTTTTCACGACCGAAAGGGATTATATTATGCTTCCTGATAATATCCTCCGGAATCAATTCTTTTGCTTCGGGTGGTATTATTGTCGTATCAAGATTTACATACTTGTATCCAAACTGCTTAGCGATCGCTTTAGTAAGGATATCTTCACGAACCAAACCTCGTTCGAGCAGAATTTCGCCAAGACGCTTATGATTCTTCTTCGATTCCTTGATTGACTCGATAAGGTCTTCTTTTTTGACTATACCGGCCTTATAGAGTATCTCGCCTAATTTTTTTTTACTTTTAGCCATATTTACTATTTACCATCGGTTTTTTGTTACATGGGGTAAAAAAGCATTATAACATTTGATGCGTATTTAGTCAAACTCTGCTTAATATTTCGAAACTAAATAGCCAAACGAAGCAGATTTAACGCAGTCTGAGCGGCTCTGAACCTCACAAAAGACCTGTCATGAGAAAAGACATATCTGTGGCTGCAGCAACCTTTTGGGGAATCTATGCATAAATATACCAGCCCTACGGGTTTTTGTTCACTTCCGCCGGATGGGCCGGCTATTCCTGTGGCTGCTATTGAAAAATCACTGCCGGAAATTTTTCGCGCATTAATAGCCATTTCTTCTGCTACCTGCTCACTTACAGCCCCATAACGCTCTATAGTATCGGCACTTACGTTAAGCTGGTTAATCTTGGATTCATTGCTGTACGTTACCCACCCCTGACCAAAATAACCGCTTGCTCCCGGCACATCTGTCAATAGTTTTGCTATCAATCCACCGGTGCATGATTCGGCTGTGGAGACTGTTTTTCCCACCGCCAAAAGCTTGTTTGCTACCACCTCCGAGAGGCTCTGGTCGCCCTCACCAAAAACCAAATCACCGAACATATTTCTCAAAACCTTCACATCTGCAAAAACCATCGCTTCAGCTGTCTTTTCTTCTTCGCTGGTTCCGATAACATGCAACGTTATTTCACCAAAGCTGACCGTACAATTGATCAAAGGGTTGCGATCACGACGCATTAAATCACCTAATTTTTCGGCTATCGTTGATTCGCCAGCACCAAAAAGTTTAAGCTTTTTCACAAAGACACTCTGCCGGTTCACCTCAGCCAAAATTAGCGGCAAAACACTTTTTTCAAACATCACTTTCATTTCAGAAGGAACACCCGGCATTACAAAAAACATCTTGTCGTCTTTTCTGGCAAAGACCCCGGGTGCTGTTCCTAATCCGTTGACCATTGGGTTACTGCCGGCTGGAAGATAGGCCTGGCTGATATTCTTCTCAACCATCTTTAAGCCGCGTCTGGCAAAAAAAATCTTGATAGTCTCAAAGAGTTCTTCTCTGAATTCAAGTTCAACACCTAAATAATCACTCAAAGCCCCGCGAGTAAGATCATCGTCCGTAGGGCCCAACCCCCCTGTTATTAATATTATGTCACTATCTTCAGCCGCATGGTTAATTGCAGTAACGATCATCCCGACATCATCGCCAACGGTATAGCCGCTAACAACCGGAACATTCAAATCCAATAGTTTAGAACCCAAGTACGCGGAATTAGTATCAACCGTCTGGCCGCTGAGAACTTCGTTTCCGATACTGATCAAGCTCGCCTTTTTCATAAATCAAAACTCTATCATCGCCTTGACAACCCCATCGCCGTATTCAGAGACAAGATCAAATGCCCTTTGCGTATCCTCAAGCTCGAATCGGTGCGTTATCATAAAATCAGCATCTAACCTCCCATCACTAATCATATCAATAGTATCCTCCGTACACCCGTTCTGCCTGCGAACATTCACTACCGTAATCTCCTTTCGGCGCATCTTGTCAATAACAAAACTTACCCTCTCATCCCTCGGTATTCCTATAAGCATCAACTTGCCGCCCGGCTTGAGAAGCTCGATTGCCTCGTCGATAGTCTCCTGCTGGCCGGCACACTCAAATACGACATCCATGCCGCTGCTCTCCTGGTCGAGTATCTCGGTTACAATGTTTTCCCTGACAGGATTGCCCGCCCAGATCGCTCCGTTATTTCTTGCCACGGCTACCCGGTCATCAATCTTATCCGTCATAAAAATATTTTTTACCCCCGCCGCCCTCGCAGCAGCCATGCAACTGAGGCCAATCGGCCCCGAACCAAGGATCGCAATGTCACTCCCATCGCATACCCCGCTCTGTTCGACCGCATAAACTCCTATCGCAACTGGTTCACACAAAGCCCCCTGCTCAAAACTCATTTTTGCCGGCATCTTCAAACAGCACCTCTGGGGCATTATAATATATTCGCTCAAACACCCCTCTATCTGACCGGGACAGCCCAGAAATTTCAGATTCCGACAAGTGTTCTCCCTGCCCTGCCTGCATTGATCACACTGGCCGCACGAGATAGCCGGCTCAACTACTACCCTGTCGCCAACCATAACGCTTGTGACCCCCTCGCCAACCTCCTCAACCGTCGCTGCACATTCGTGACCGACCACAAACGGATAGTCAACCACCTGCGAACCGATCCTGCCCGTTTCATAATAGTGCACATCCGAACCGCAGACACCAACGCTTTCGATCTTTAACAATACTTCGTTGTTACTACTTACCGACGGCTTTTCAACATCAACAATCTCCAGCTTTCTAATACCCGTAAGCCTTACGCTTTTCATTTTCACGACCTTATACATTGAACCTGAAATTAATAATGTCACCGTCTTTCACGACATAATCCTTACCCTCAAGCCTCGACTTGCCAGCCGCCTTGACGGCCTTCTCGTCACCAAGTTCAAAAAGGTCCTCGTAGTGAATAGTCTCTGCCCGGATAAATCCCCTCTTAATATCGCTGTGTATCTTGCCCGCTGCATCCACGGCTGTCGTCCCGCTTCTGATCGGCCAGGCCCTGACCTCATCAGCACCAGATGTTAAAAAACTTATCAGCCCCAATGCCGAATAACAGCCGTTGACAAATTTACTCACCGCAGACTCGTTTATATTCATCTCCGACATAAATTCTTTGCGACTCTGTTCGTCAAGCTGCACCAATTCCTTCTCCAACTCGGCAGATATCTTTATTACCGGCACATCCTCACCTATCACCGCCGACATATCAAACTCCCGCTCCAAATCACCCTCGCCAACATTCACCGCAACAATGATCGGCTTCAATGTCATAAAACCCAGACTCTTTATTATCGCCATCTCAGCATCATTGGCTATCGCCTCGCTAATCGGCTTCTCCGCTTCGATAGTCTCGGCAAGCTTCTTCTGCAATGTTAGCTCGGCCTTGTCCTGAGCCTGCGTTTTAGTCGGCTTGTGAATCTGTTTTCCCAGCTTCTCGATTCTCGTCGTTACCAACTCCAGATCTGACAAAAGCAGTTCGGTCTTCAATTCCTCAAGGTCCTTTACCGCATCGACCCTGTTGCGATATGCCGGCACCGATGCATTCTCAAAAGCCCTCACAACGA
>JADHXY010000103.1 GCA_016782755.1 Phycisphaerae bacterium
TCAATCACCACAAGAACCATATATTTGACAAGTCCGCTGATAGTATAAATTTCGGTCGTGAAAAAATCGATAGCCGCCAACGATTCCCACTCTGACCGTATAAACTCGTTCCAGGTAGTGCGTTCTGGTCTATCGGGGCATGGCTCTATTCCATGTTCCCTCAGTATCCTGCTTATCGTGGCAGGCGAGACCTTGATCCCCAAGTATTTCATATAACCAAAAAGTGTACGAATACCAAGGTGTTTATTGTCTTTGGCTATATTGATGATAAGCTGTTTGAGCTCATCTGAAATGCGAGGCCTTCCGAACTTACTGCGATTCTTGCTTCCATCATATTTCATGGCCACTAATTTACGGTGCCAGCCCAACAGTGTGTCCGGCGAAAAAGCACAACAGACCTCACCCAGCAACTTTCGCCCAAGCCTCTTACCAAGTATAGCCAGTCGCCTCCGCTGGCTGTCGTTGAGCAATATACGTTTCTTGCCGGTAGCTTTTAGCAACTCTTCCTTGAGTATGGTATTTTCTGCTTTTAGATATTCTATAGCTTCCTGCTGCTGCCGGTTCATCCATCCTGCCAGCATCATCAGAAGCATTGTCATAGGTTTCGTCTTCATCACCACTCCAATTACTATTTTTGTCAATTATCCAAATCTGCAACATTTTAGCCGAAAAGGGCATGAAAGTCGACTAAAATTAATAATATCCACTTTCCCTAAGATATTGTAGGCAATGATGTTATATTTGGATAACTTTTGAGACACTGTGGGTACCATTGTTAATATTCTATAGATTGGGCGATGCCTTTATAGTAACAAATATCAACATTTTCGTTGACATTTGTTACTTGATATAGCATAATGTCTTTTAGTTACAAGGAAAGTGTTTTAAGGAATAGCCAATGATAGCTGATAAACAAAAAGATGTGGAAGCCATCCAAAAGATCATTGCACGGTATGTAGCAACTCATCCTGTGGGACGCAATCTGGCTCTCATCGGTGGATTCAGGTATCGTTTTTTAGATGCCAGCGTACGCATCTCAAACGATATTGATTATCACTGGGATGGAGACCTTAAGGAAAAACAGAGAAAACTTATCGATTCTTTCGAACGTGGTTTGCTTTTGGAAGTATCGAGGCTTCTCGGCTATTCCGGAAGTATCAGTGCACATACCGGGCCGGATGCTGATTCTCCGGCTGTGCAAGTTGTTGATATTTCTTTCTGGAAAGATGATGTGCCATACAGCCGAATAGAAATACCTGTTGAAGTAACGTGCATTAAATGTGCGGATCAAATTGAAGTTCGTACGGTAGGAGGAACGATATATGCGACAGCTTCAGAAGCAGATATGATTGAAAGTAAAGTTATTGCTATTCTGGGCAGAATAACGTTGAGGCATCGCGATATTTTAGACGTATTTCTTTTTCAGGATCGCTTTCGTTCCGATTCAGCTCAAAGGCTGAAATCAAAGCTGCAGGCGTTAAGGATGAATGATAATGATCTTGAAAAAAAACTGTGCGACCTCCGGAAAAATTCGGATTACCATGCCAAGGCTATACAGGAAGTGATTGATACACAACTCGATGCAGAAGCAGTCGCTCAACTTAATGATACCGGTGGTGGAAGAATGGTTCTTAATGCAGTTATGAATATACTAAATCGATATATCAGCCCGGAGAAGACCAATGAAAGCAATTGATTGGCAGAAAACTCTGCAGGAACAGCGTGACAAATATGGTAAAGTTGTTTTTACGGTAACCGAGTTGTCTAATATTTCCTCATTGGACGCAAAATCTCTCAAGGTATCGCTTTCGCGATTAATAGATCACGGGATTATACAGCGTTATACCAAAGGCCGATATGGTATGCCAGGAGCGGTTATGATTGCAGATATGGTATCTTCTATTGACCCCGTTGCGTATATCACTGGAATGTATGCTCTTTACCAACATCAATTAATTACTCAGGTGCCGACAGAGATATCGTGTTTTACCAATCATAGGCATAATCGATCAAGAGTACGAGTTACAGCCTTGGGGCGGATTGTCTTTGTATGCGTCACCAGTTCAATTTATTCATATCCGCAGGAAAATGTCGTCGTTTCACCGGAACAAGCCTTAAGTGACTTTGTTTATTTGTGTCGAAAGCGTGGCGTTTGTCCATCTGATATTGTAACGTTTCGAAATCTACGTCGCTTGGATTTAGATATACTTCACACGTGCCTGAAAAAATACCCCGCCACTGTTAAGCGTGAAATAGAAAAACTTTTCCAGTGGTTTGATGGTGGTACGCTCCCGTAGTCCTTCTGGACTGAAAAATTCTCTTAGATATTAATATCATCATGAAGCATCTATAATAACTTTCCATTTATTATCTATCGTGCCTTTACGCGATTTCGAACCACACAGAGTAATCAAGGATGTATTCTTAACGCTTCTTTCCAAGGGTGCCAGAATCTTTTCTGGGATGCCGGATTTATCCAAAACAAAACCGATTCTTTTACGTGTGGAAATTGCAGGAAATGATACAGCGTATTTAATCAGCTTTTTTATGTCAGATTTACTGGAGGAAGCTTCCTCTTTCAATATTTCAAAGGCCTTTTTCAGGCCGCCTACCGGATCAGGAAAATAGATCAAATCAACCAGTGTTCTTTCCCTGTTGCTTACAATAACCTGCGAGCCTGAAATTTTAATATTTTCAAGGCCGTACATTCTCTTGGGTGAGATTTTAACGAACTTAAATGGACTGCCACATATAGTACGCTCTCTCTGGCGTGATGTGTTGAGAACGTAAAAAGTTTGAAAAAGCTGGTCGGTAAAACCGTAATAGTTATACATGTTGGAATATCCAACGTAGTAATTACCTTGGGGGAAAAGGATGGGCGGAATCAGGAATTCATTTATTCTCGCACCTGCTAGACCAGCCTCAAGGGGAGAATAATAATAAACCCCTTTTGTAATTGGCTTTAAAATACCCTTTTTCTTAAACTGATATATAATCTGACGCACCAATACCAACTTGCCAAAAAGCTTCTCAAGCTGCTCTTTGGTTATAACGGTTGTTTTCTCGTAGGATAGACGAGCAACAACTTCTGTTTCTTTTGGTCCCAATCTTATTGGCATTGTATTAAGATTCCTTTATTACGTTCCTAAAACGTATATCGGAAATATATATACAATACTTAACTCCCGAAGTCGATCATAAAGTTATACCGTATTAAGGCCGTTATGTAGAAAAAGTTTGAATTACTATATTTATATAGTTACAACAGCCGATACGTACTATGTATATATAGTAAAAGCTCAAGAATTAATCAAAGAAGGTGGAAATATGAGAGGAAAACAAAAAAAACTGGCCAGGGAGCAGCTGGACGAAACAATGAAAAGTTTCGATCCTCTTAAAGCGATGCCTGCCCCCGGAAAGGGATGGATTCGAGCTATTCGGGACACGCTTGGAATGACCGGTGTACAGCTTGCCAAACGTCTAAATGTAAATCAGCAGCGTGTTGCCCGTATTGAACAAGATGAAATTCTTGGGAAGGTCACTCTCAATACAATTCAAAACGCCGCAGAAGCAATGGACTGTGTTTTCGTTTATGGCGTTGTTCCCAGAGATAGTCTTGAGCAAATAGTAAGGAAGCAAGCAAAGGTAGTGGCTAAAAACCGCATGGCACGAAGCAATCAGATGATGCGACTGGAAATGCAGGAACTAAGCGAAGCCGAGAAAGCCAAAGCCATGCAAAACCTCATCGACGAAATTATTGATACAATGCCAAAATCTTTATGGGACAAAAAGTGATGGAATTTAATTATCCAGAAGGGTTACCTATGATAAATGAGATTATGCGATGCTTATTGTTTGTCAGATATTAAATGGCAACCGGTCATATATAAGTCGTTTGACATCATTTTGGTGATATGGGTTTGTAGAATTTTCAAGCTATCTTATAACTTTCTGGCAACAACCGCAAACTCTTTTGATTTCGCATCGAATGGCGTACCTGCAACATCTGAATAAAGATTCTCCACTGTAAACCCGCACTCCCCAAACTCCTCCTTTAGAGCATCATGGCTGAAATATTGTAACCAGTTATAGATGGTTCGTATGCGTTCAGCCTCGATAATTGTATATTTGTCGAGCACAACTTTTTCTCTGTCGTACTTGAATGTATTCAGAAACCCATAGTAATCATTAGGCGACCAGAAACCATTGAGCTGATTGGCTTCATATATTGATGCCTCTTCTCGTTCTTCAAAAGCAGTCAATGAATATACATCGAGAAGGACAGAGCCGTCAGGGGCCAGCATTGTGTGGAACTTGCTGAGCATCTTTTTCCTTTGAGATGGACTAAGGGCACAGAAGTCACACATGATCATAAGGATAAGATCGAATCGATCATCTGTTTCAAACTCAAGATAATTCTGATTTACATATTTGATCGGCAAACCTTCCCTGCTCGCAACTTCCTGTGCATACTGAATAGACCGTTTCGAAAAGTCGATTCCAGTAACATTTGCCTTTCTTTCAGACAACTTGGTCGTATACAACCCCGGGCCACAACCGAAATCGGCAATTTTCTTACCATCAACACAGAAGTAACTATCGATCCATTCGACTGAACGGTTGATGAATTTCGCATTTCGAGATGAAAGGTCTACATCTTCGTTCAGATGATACGAAAGCATCTGCCCTGATATATATTCATCTGTCCACAGATCACTTGCTGTGTAAAACTCAAACGGTTCAGGTCGTAAATTAATTTCTTTTAGTTCTTTAAACACAATTATTCCTTATTAATCAACTACTATGCCTCTCAAGAATTCATCAATATTTAGAGCGGAGTCCTTAATATTGATACATCAACTCTGCCCCACTGGGCTTTGAGCGGGAAAAGCAAAAAGGACACAAAAACTAAATATTCTATTCAAGCTCTTTGATTACCTCCTCAAGGAGCTTATTAAACTTTTCAGGATCTTCCAGCATTACAAAATGGCCTATGCCCGGCATCAATTTTAACTTAAATGACTTGACGTATTTTTTATTACCTTCCAAGTTCATCGGCCAAAAATCTGAACTAATGCTATAAAGTGGTATCTCAATCTGCCCAACAGCACTTTTTAAATCATAATTGCCAAGATTCCTAAATGCATTAATACCAATCTCCGGGTCCGCCGAAGACATCCTGTCAGCTACCCATTCCACAAGTTCAGGGTCGGCGTCTGGAGGAAACATACCGCGTACAAAACTCTGTGTTCCTTTTACGAAATCAGGCTCTATCATGGCAATAAGCCCCTTAACATCTTCTTCGCTAAATCCCTTCTCGATATCATGAAACTCATCCGCACCAACCAGGCAAACCACCCGCTCGGGCACTTGCCTAGCTGCTTCAACTACCACAAGCCCGCCTATCGAATGACCAACAAGGATTATCTTATTAAGATCAAGCTTTTCAGCAACACTGGCAACATCCTTACCGAAAGCCTCAATCGTGTAATCCTTGCGAGACAAACCAGACTGGCCATGTCCCGCCAAATCAATTGTCACCACTTTATGCTTCTTTGTAAAATGGGCTACCTGCTGTTTCCAATATTCTTTACTGCAACTCCATCCATGAACAAACACTAAGACCGGCTGACCTTCTCCCTGAACGTCATAACTTATTTTAACTCCATCAAAGGAACGTACCTGGTTTTCATATTCACCGCTGCAACCGGCCAAAACCAAAGCCAGTAGCACTAAAACAATTAATAACTTTTTCATTTTCTAATTCCAATCCCTTATTCAATTAATTCAGTAATACTATTTATCTCACATTTCCCATATAACATTTTATATCTTAGCTCAGCTACGCTGCTGAGCCTCTTTTCCAGTAGAATATCAAATCTGCCCCAAAAAACAAGCTTTCCAAATTCGTTTTGAAACGATACTTGGCAGTAACAATAGCAGATATTGAATCCGTGTCTCATCTAGAGCTATCGCTACGGATGTTGGATATCTGTAACCAATACATTATCACAGAAACAATATAATCGACCTGCTGCGAGGTAAGTTCTTTACCCCTTTCTATTCGGTGCCATTTTCCCATGCATTTTCTACAGCAGGTTGCTGTTGCATGCTGGGCTATAAACACCGGATGATTTTTCATAGGCGTCTGCTTGCCATCATTTTTCGGTAATGCAGGAGCCAGACGTTCCTTAACAAAGTCACGAGCATGTTGCTCGATTACTGAAAAGCCTTTGTCCTGCAAATACTCCCGCTCTTTTTTTTCCAGATTGAAACTGTTTCGAAACTTCGATTTCCCCAGCCTGGAAAACAGCTGTCCCAAACGGCTATTTTCCTCTTCTGAGAGCATCATGTCCGAATTTGCCCCTAATTTTATCAAATGCCTTATCCAGCCTTTCTTGTTTTTCCTGCTCAGGCTCCGCAAACAACATCTTCTGACCCGTGCCGGCTTTTTGCAAGCCAGATGCCCCAAATCCTAACAGTCTTAACGGGCCTGCTGATTTCTTGTGCCATTTCAAGAAAACTTTCCTGGCCCGCTGCCACAATATTTTAGTAGTATTCGTCGGGCAATCAAAGGTACTGCTTCTTGTAACAGTTCTGAAATCATCATACCGCAATTTAAGCGTTATTGTTCTTGCCTCTAAATCGTTTATCCTGAGCCTTTGTGCGACATCCTCGACTTGATTTAGCAGTACGCCGAGCAGAATCTCCCTTTCGGTTATATCGGTAGCAAAGGTTTGTTCACTAGAAATACTTTTGGCCTCTCTGCTTGATTCAACTTCCCTGTCATCTATTCCCTGAGCTAACCGGGACATATGCGGTGCCTGATCGCCGAAAATACCCTTAAGAATTTCTGCCGGAGTCTCTCGAAGCTGTTTTATTGTTCTTATCCCTCTGGATTTCAGAGCTTTTTCTGTTACCTTTCCGACTCCCCATATCCGGGAGACTGGCAGTGGATCAAGAATCTGCTGTTTGTTTTCTTCAGTTATAATCACAAATCCGTCCGGCTTATCCAGGTCAGATGCAATTTTAGCGAGATATTTATTTGGCGCTATACCAACCGATGCAACTAAACCTAACTGTTCTTTGATTTGATGTTTAATGTCACGGCCAATTTTTTCTGTACTACCGAACAACTGTAAGCTTGCCGTAACATCCAAAAATGCCTCATCGAGAGATATCGGCTCAACCTCCGGCGTAAACTTTTGGAATATGGTACGAATCTGCTGGGAAAGTTCGGCATATCGT
>JADHXY010000104.1 GCA_016782755.1 Phycisphaerae bacterium
CTGCCGTGCCAAAAAAGAAGACAAGACATATCTTGCGAAATACAAAGGGATTCCTACATGTATCGCTGCAAATGCCCTGGCGAATGTACAGGCTTGCAAATTTGGATGTCTGGGGTTTGGCGATTGTGTTAGTTCATGTAAATTCGACGCCTTACATATTATTGACGGTCTTGCGGTTGTGGATTACGAAAAGTGTACCGGCTGTGGGGCTTGTGCCAGGGCGTGCCCACGTAATTTGATCGAGATGGTTCCATTTACTCACGATAACATGGTAACTGTTGCATGCAGCAGCAGAGAAAACGGTAAAACCACGCGTTCAATGTGCAAAGTGGGATGTATCGGATGTGGTCTTTGTGCAAAGCTCGGCGGAGAAGTCTTTGCTGTCAGCGACAATCTTGCTCGTGTGGATTACGAAAATTACACCCCTAACGAAAAGGTTGACTCAGCCGTTCAGAAGTGTCCGACCAAGGTGATAATCACCGTCGGTAAAAAAGATCAGGCTTAGTTCTCAAACTTATTTGAACCTTTTATATATACATCTGCGTTTGAAGTTTTTCTTAGCTTAAATTCAGGCCCCGCTGATATTATAATAGCTTCGGTATCTTTTGTTTTCTCGATAAGTTCCAGCCCTTTTTCCCCGCCCATCACACTCACCGCAGTTGCAAAGGCATCCGCATCCGTTGCGGAAGATGTAATTATGGTAACACTGGAAAGGGTAGTGCTGCTTGTCGCTTTTGCGGGATCAATTATATGGCTGAACTTTTCGCCCTCTATCAGTACGAATCTTCGGTAATCGCCGCTTGTAGTGACCGCGATATTTTCAAGCTCAAGTGCCAAAAAGTATTCGTCTGTTAAAGCAGACTTGTCGACTTTTTTCGGATTTTGCAAGCCAATCTTCCATGACTTACGCTTAGCACCGGGCTTGATAAAGCATCTTATATCCCCGCCCACATCTATCATTGCCCCCATCGCACCTTTGTTCATGAGTACTTCCGCAGCTTTGTCGATAGCAAACCCTTTGGCTATCCCGCCAAGGTCGATCTTCATGCCCTCGACCGAAAATCTTATGGATTTATTTTTTTTATCGATAATAAGTTTTTCAAAACCGCTTTTTTCCTTTGCACGAGCTATTTGCTCTTTGGTTGGAAGGGTATTTTGTTTTTCACAAGAACGGTAGAGTTCTTCGATAGGGCCGATTGTAATATCAAACGCACCCCCGGTGATTTCGCCGAATTCTATACTTCTTTCAATGATCTCGAAAAGCTCATCTCCTACCTGCACAGGTTTCTCAAAGGCATCTCGGTTTATCATGCTAATTTGAGAATCCCCCCGATAGATGCTCATGTTGTTTTCGATTCCTCTTATTTTCTCAAATGCCGCCTCTATATACTCTCTGCCCCGCTGACCTGACTCTGCGATAACTGTGATCTGGGCCAGCGTACCCATTACAACTCGATATCCGCTATTAATTTCGACAGGGCCGCGTGGCCTGCTGCTTATCCTCAAGAGCAGGCTCGTTGCAATAAGCAAAACTGCCACTCCGCTGCAAATCAGCCATTTATTTATCTTGTGTTCGAGCAAGTTCATCATTGAATCCGAAATAAGAGTAATGTTCAGGGTTTTGATTTTAATTAGAAAAACTGCTATAAACAAGCTTATTTTCATCTGGCTCAATAAAGCATAAACTTGTATTAAGCAGTTGCAAATATGCGTTTTTTTTTGTATAGTTCTTTTTTGATTTTTTATAAGGGATAGACAATGGAAACTAAAGAAACCAAAAATAATGTTTTAGCATTCGATCCTGCATTGCCATATAAGGTTGCGGATATGTCTTTGGCCCAGTGGGGCAGAACTGAGATGCAATTAGCCGAAAAAGAGATGCCAGGACTAATGGCTGTACGTGAAAAATACGGCCAAACCAAGCCTCTCAAAGGGCTCAAAATCACTGGCAGCCTGCACATGACGATCCAGACAGCAATGCTGATAGAGACACTTGAGATACTCGGAGCCGATTTAAGGTGGGCATCCTGCAATATATTTTCAACCCAGGATCACGCCGCCGCCGCCATTGCCAAAGCCGGCAGGACAGCCGTATTTGCCTGGAAGGGCGAGAGTCTTGAGGAATATTGGTGGTGCACAGAGCAGGCCCTGACATGGCCGGATGGCTCAGGTCCGGATATGATAGTTGACGACGGCGGCGATGCTACGCTGTTTGTTTTCGAGGGTGCTAATGTCGAAAAAGACCCCTCAAGGCTCAAAAAGGAATACGACAGCCCTGATATGCGTTTGTTGATTGATCGCCTCTCAGAAAACTACGGCAAAGATACCCAAAGATGGACACGGGCAGCCGCAAAAATTCGCGGTGTTTCAGAAGAAACCACCACTGGCGTACACCGTCTCTACCAGATGGCCTCTGCCGGAGAACTTCCCTTTGCAGCCATTAATGTAAATGATTCTGTCACAAAGTCCAAGTTCGACAATCTTTACGGCTGTCGCGAGTCGCTCGCAGACGGCATCAAACGAGCAACCGATGTCATGATAGCCGGCAAAGTTGCGGTTGTTTGCGGATATGGCGATGTAGGTAAAGGCTGTGTCCAGTCGATGAGGGGTCTCGGTGCCAGGGTTCTCGTAACGGAGATCGACCCAATTTGTGCTCTTCAGGCTACAATGGAAGGCTACGAAGTCGTAAAATTGGACGATGCAGCCGCAATCGGCGACATCTTCATCTCTGCGACCGGCTGTTGTAATGTTATTACCGGCGAACACATGGAGCAGATGAAAGATGAATCCATAATTTGTAATATAGGCCACTTCGATAGCGAGATTGAGATGAGTTACCTTGAAAACTCCACATCTTGTAAAAAAGAGACCATCAAACCGCAGGTCGACAAATGGACCCTCAAATCGGGAAGAAGCATTATCGTCTTAGCCGAGGGAAGACTGGTAAATCTCGGCTGTGCAACAGGCCACCCGAGTTTTGTCATGAGCAACAGTTTCACCAACCAGTGCCTGGCACAAATAATGTTAGCCGAACAGGACCTCAAGCCAGCCGTTTACACACTGCCGAAAAAGCTCGACGAAGAAGTAGCCCGACTTCACATCAAAGCACTTGGTGCAAAGCTTACAAAACTCACCACCAAGCAGGCCGATTACCTCGGTATTTCGCCAGATGGCCCATTCAAGCCGGAGCATTACCGTTATTAGGATTTTGAGTTGAATAATTGAAGGAACGATTATGTTAACAGGACTAACAGTAGCCGATTGTTTCAGACCTTCGGAAAAGAAACTCTCCCTTGCCTACAACACCGCACTCGTATTAACCGGCTCTGCCGTTATCGCGATCAGCGCACAAATTGCGATACCGTTTTTCCCCGTTCCTTTCACCGCCCAGACGTTTGCCATTCTTGTCATCGGTGCATTACTCGGCTCAAGACTCGGCATTTTAACCGTCCTCGCCTACATCTGCGAAGGCATACTTGGCCTGCCGGTCTTTTCAATGGGTAGGGCGGGTGCTGCCATGCTCCTCGGCCCCACTGGCGGATACCTCATCGGTTTCACAGCCGCCGCCTTCATTGTCGGCACGCTTGCCGAAAGAGGCTGGGACAGAAGTTTCACCAAAACCATAGCCGCCATGACTCTGGGCACTCTTGCCATTTATATTTTCGGCGTTGCATGGCTAAGCCGTCTCATCGGTTTCCACCAGGCACTGATTGCGGGCCTCTATCCATTCGTTATTGGCGCAGTTTTGAAGATATTCACCGCCGCCATCCTACTACCAGCCGGCTGGAAACTACTCAAAAACAAAAAATAACAAAAAAATCCATCTTGTACTAAATATTGACAGTGTGGGTAATTTTGGCTATACGTCATAAAGTGAATGGGCGGCGTACTTTTATTCCACCGTTTGCAGATCGTTACAGAACTTAACTGAAACTGAATAAAAAAACGGAGTCGTATGATGAAAAAAAACAATATCGCAGTTTCTTTTTTCCTAATGATGACACTATGTACAGGAGCGTTCGGAGCCGACGGCATCAGACCCGATGACCTTGCGAAAGGACCGGTAGTTGGTACCGCAAAGAACGTGAATATAATGAAAAAACTGACGTCAAAATGGCAATGGCATATTCTCTTGCGAAATGATGACGATGTTGTTTCAAATGAGCAGGCTTTGTCTGTCGAGTCGCTGTCGGATACGGCCTTAGTCCTTCGCCTGCCGGGCACCGACATCCGCATTAAATTTGCGCTTAAAGTTGGTGAAAAATACCTCGCATTGCGTTTAGAGCATATCGAAGGAATCAGTGAAAGAAACATATTGAATATCAAGGTTAGTGTCGCCGGACTTAGTACCTTGAGAACTGTACCCCTTGATTATATGACTAAAACCAGTGATTTGAATATTACTCAGACTATGCGTGAGGATGATGCCTCTGAAGACCTGCACAATGATCTCCTGCAAAAAGACGACATACAGAGCGCAGAAATTCCATTTCTATGGTGCCGTACTGAAAAAGACCCAAAGGGTGGTTTTGTCTTCTATGAAGCCGACGATGATGAGGAAGAAACTTTTTTTAGAATCTGGGTCGAAGAGAATCTCCCCCATCCGCATGTTGACGGAGCCTGGACGATCGCGCGCGCTAAAGAATGGGTCGAAGAATGGAAAGAAAGGTGTGGCACCTATTCTGAACTGTATATACTTCCCCATGGCCCGGAGGACCTACGACCACTGGCACAGGAGGTGAAGAAGCTCGGTATCAAGAACGTCTATCTCCATTGTGACATCTGGCGTGGTTCTTTCTGGCCGATGGATACCGAGATATTCCATATAAACCGAAAGTTTTTCCCCGCCGGTGCTGCCGACCTGAAGGATTATGGTGATTACCTGAAAGGTGAAGGGTTGGGGTTGATTACACGTGTCGTCAGTTGCTCCATCGGGCCTGAGCACCCCCGCTATATGAAGGATAAACCTCATGAAGGGATCAGCACATGGCTTCGCGGCAGCCTGCATGAGGCGATTGATGCTGAAGCGACAGAATTGATTCTCGATATCGATCCGGGCCAGGATACGTGGAGCGGGTACTGGGATGAACGCTCGACCATGGATCTGCTGACGATATCGGTAGGCAATGAACTGATCAAGGCCGGAGATATCGAAAAAATTGAATCCACGCGGTGGCGGCTAACCGGCTGTAAGCGGGGTGTCTTTGCCACAGAGGCAAGGGCGCACCCCCAGAATGAACGATTCCGCTGGCTGAAGTCATCCTACGGTTTTGTCTTTGTTGCTGCCCCTCATCACGCATTGTTTCGCGAATGCCTCGATGACTATGTGAAATTCGTCAACAACAACAATCTGGCGGTAGCCAACTATGACGGACTTGAAATTCACCGGGTTGATCCTTACGGGGCAAATATTCTGCTGGAAGAAACCTACAAACGGATTGACCATCCGGTACGCGCCAACACTTCCGGCGGCATCCCCCGCTGGGCTTACTTCCAGTATCGTTTACCATCGGTGCAGAGTTTTACCGGAAGAGAGAAACCGCTCTTCTTCAAACACCAACTGGGGCTTTTTAAGATCGGTTTGCATCAGCAGCGCTGGGCTGCTTCCGGCCCCTACGACTACACCTATGCTTTTGTCCCCGAGATTGTCCACGGGGGGCCAATATCCATTCAGGCTAATCGGGGCTTTCACAATCTCGAACTCAACGACTTTAAAGAGCATGGTTTGATACCGCTTTACGCCAAAGAGCTCAATGCCTGGCAGAAAATTGGCCGCAATCTTCCGGAGCCTATCAAAGCGAGGATCAGGGCTTCGCAGTACCGACGCAACACCCCCATTGGCCCGGAACAATGGCCATGTGCCGATGAGCAGTTCCGTTTGGCCCATCACGCCGACAACGTCGCCGTAGAGCCATTTCAGGTACTTAAAAGGGAGGGGATTGATCGTCCTTTCTGCAATGGGCAGGAGTTCGGGTTACTCTCACCCAGACAATATATTCAACCAGGCGATAGCATGGCACTTATCAATCCCTACCATAAGCAGGTACCGGAATTCATTATCAAAAACATGTTTACTTTCGACTATGAAAAGAGAAAAGGACAGATCAAGATTGAACCGGAGAGCGAGGCTGAGGCCATTTTCAATGATATGCTCGACAGTTTTCAGGGGGCGTCGATGGTATCGATCGAGGATGAGGGACGTCGTTCATTTATAGGAACGGTGAACTACCAGATTCAGCCTGATGTTAAAGATATTACCAATTGCGGAAAAACAAAATTTTCTAAAAATGGTGACGGATTAAGCATGACCCTGACCAATAACAACTCCGATGCTCTGCTTCAGGTTGCATGGGACAAGGATACACTGCCAAAGTATAATGTACTCAGCTCTTTTGATAGCGCCGGTGGAATGGAACTGACCGTCCGTGGCGATGGCAGCGGTGCTATTCTGGTCATCCGTGTTCAGGCCTGCGGTATGCGCGACTACGTTGTACACATTGACTTCACCGGCACCCGCCGCATCGAGATACCTTCGCCGGAATGCTGTTATTCAGAAGGCCGCTGGCGATGGATGCCCGCCTATAAACGTCTTCGAGGCGGACCGGTAACGGAAGTACGCCTGGGCTTTGCCATGGTACCGGCAAATAAAACTGCATCTGTCGATATCGAGGGAATGCGATTCCTGCCGGAAAAGGAATCCTCACTGCTTAATCCCGTTATCTCCATAGGAAGCGGGAGCCTCAAAATCGAAGGCAAGATACAGACCGGACGCAATCTCTGGTACAAGGGTGGAGCCACTATCGGTATCTATGATTTGAACTGGAATAAGGTAAAGGATATGCCTGTGCAAAGCGATAATTTTATAATGAATACCGGCGAAAATCAGGTAACGATAATGAGTAAAAGCCGAGAAAAACCGTGGCTTGAGTGTCAATTTATAACAGCAGATAATAAGATAGAGATTAAGAAATAGAAATAGGGAAATAGAAAACGTTGGAGCTGTTGAAAGAGTCCCCGTTTCATAGTATTTTATTTTTTGCTCACGCTGCTTTCATCGTCGCTATTGCTGCAGGCGGCAATAGTAACCCAGGTACGGCTGCAGGGCCTAACTTTTGTAGAACATTTTAACCCAATCTCCAGACAATCCTTGCAAAATCACACTTATTTTTGTTAGATACCTTATTGTACGGA
>JADHXY010000105.1 GCA_016782755.1 Phycisphaerae bacterium
CCCTTATACCCCCCCCTTGCACACACTTAAAAGTAATTACACACCTTTTTCTCTTGATTTTTACCAGCAGGCTGGGTATCCTTGATATTGACAATTAAATATGAAAGTTCACTGAACTTAAGCGTTCTCACTGAAACCGCCAGTTTCAAAACTCGAAAACGCACAAAGTCAGTGCCCCAAACGGGGCGCTGCTTGCGTGTTTCGGGTAGGCTCTGGCGGGCCTCAGTGGGGCACAATATAGTGGTGCCCTCTTTTTTTGCGCCGCTCAATATCAACTTTTTTAGAGGAGAAGGAGAGATGAGAATGAGAAATGCAGGAACAGTAATTTTTGTAATGATGTTGATTTGTTGTTTTGAGTTGCCAAAAGCAGTAGGTACTATATATTTTGACGATGGCCAAATACATAATATCGAAACTACAATTAACGATGATATCTGGGTGGACTATGAAGCACCAGGAATGGAAACCACAGTTAACCTCATCTTCGGTGGGGAAGTAGACCACATGAAGGCTTATAACAATAGCTTAGTGAATGTTTTCGATGGGTTGATAAACCAAAGCTTAGACGCACTTGATAGCAGCCGTGTGAATATTTCTGGCGGAACGATAATGACCAGCGTCTTCGCTACCAGTAACAGTCAGCTAAGTATCTCAGGTGGCTTGATAAAGTCAAGTTTGAATGCCCAATGCAGCAGTCAGATAACTATCTCTAGTGGGCAGATAGATGATCATCTGGTTGCTTACGCTGATAGCCGGATATTCATTACTGGAGGTTACATAGGGAGCCACTTACAGGTTAATCATAGAGCTGAGGTAACTATTTCCGGCGGAACGATACAAGGTTTTGTAGAAAACAATGGTAGTGAACAGATAACCATTTCTGGTGGGTCAATAGGCGGTGATATATGGGCGGGAAGCGGGTCCGATGATGAAGGTGTGATAACGTTTGTAGGCAGTGATTTTGCTATTAATGGATTAAGCGTTGATTATGGGCAATATTTCCATAGTGATTTTGCCAGCGGAATCTTAACTGGCACACTTTCCAATGGAGATACTCTAAATAACGGTTTTTACATCCATGACAATGCTGCTATTGTACTTATCCCCGAACCGGCTACGCTTCTGCTGCTCGGTTTAGGAGTGTCAATACTTAGAATCAAACGTCGATAACAGCAGATATTATAAAGGAAGAGAAAATGAAATGTCCATATTGTGCTGAGGAAATTAAGGACGAGGCCGTAAAATGCCATTTCTGCGGGGAGTTTCTTGAAAAGACCAGCAGAAAGCCCAAAAAATCACCGGCGATTGCTGCAACTCTAAATTTCTTTTTCTGGGGTGCTGGGTATTTATATTGCGGAAGAGGATGGGGAATTTTTGTTCTGCTACCCAGTATTTTTTTCTCATTGATTACGCTTGGGTATGTTCAAAATCTTGAATATATTTCCTTGAGTCTAATAGTTTCGATGTTTATGGCATGGCACGCCTATAAAATGGCAGAAATGGACTGGATTAAAAGAAAAAAAGATCGGCCAAATCCTCATAAACCGCTAAGAGAGGATGTAACAAAGCAAGAATTAGCAAATATCAATACCTCAATGCTAACTGAAAGACTTGAAAAATGTGAAAATTGTACCAGACTAATAGGCAAACTTGAATCCCCTTTTGTGTTCAGGGACCATGTTGTTTGTTACACTTGTTATCAACGATTATCAAAGTCAAATGTCACATATCCTAAAACCGGCCGTGTAGCTCAAGATGTAAGAAGACTTGAGGAAAGAATAGCCAGCACTAAAGACCCTGCTCATAAGAAGGAACTACAGAAGGAACTGCAGGAATTATTACATAACTGGAAAGACAAGCAGCATATGATGACGGGCTATATCGCATTAGGGGTCATCGCTATTATTGTAATCCTGTTTATCGGCATTATTCTTGAAACGATATAAATCCCGAACCGACAACATTATTACTAATTAGCTTAAGTTCAGTTGCGGTGATGCTAAAGAGAAAAACAAAATAGGAGCAAGGAAGTAATAAATGAACGTCGAAAATTGTGATAATTGCGGTACTATTATAGGTAAATTGGAGCAGGCCTATGTTGTTGAAGACAAAATAGTTTGCAGTGAATGTTACCATAAGCTAAAGAGTAAAAATCAAGCAGATAATAATACAATAGTAAGGCGATCTGATCCACAAGCCGTCGTAGCTATGCCCGTAGCAAATCCAAAACAAGCAAATAAATCTGGCGGTTGGTTTAGTAAGCTTATCATCGTTGCATTACTAATTTTGTTATTTTTCGCGTGGATAAAAATAGAACAACTTGAAGAATTACGTGTGGAAGATGCGATGGAAGGAGGTGATCTCCAGAGTTATAACGAGGAGCTTGAACTCAAGTTGGAAACTTCTCAAAAGCTTTTACAGACAGTGACCAAAGAATACAAACAAACTTTAGCTTTTAACGAAGCGTTGGAGACACAGAACGAAGAACTACAAAGTCAAATCGAAGTGATTTTGGCAAATCAATTAGCAGATGATAAGCGACAAAAAGTTCTCATGAAATTTTTAGACCAGTTACACGAGTCCAGCATGCAATCCGAAAGAGAACGAACTAAACTATGGATTGAGGAAGAAAAGACACGCAGAGAAATGTTTTTTAAATAGTTTATTGATATAGCAACAAAAGGACTACGTCTCCAGCTTAGATTGCCACTAATCGAGAATGTGTGCAGTAAGATTATATCACGACAATAAAACCCAAAAGTTTTCAAAAGTAGATTAATACAGCAGAGGTCTTTCTCAGTGTCCAGCTGGTTTTGTCTGGGGGGCGGACGGGGGTGGAGCTTTCCCCGGCAATTTACAGCATCAAATTATATTTCGGTTCCCACAGGAAGAGGGCTTATTGAGCTATTATAATTTGATAGATAGGTATATAAAACCGCTTTCCCCGGCTCGATCCTTATCGTTTTGGCCCTCTTTTTATTCTGTGGGAACCATCTTTTGTTTTGGTTTGACCCGGGTTTAATGCGCGTTTAATGGCTTTTTGACCTTGGAAAGCTAACCAAAAGCAGGTATAAAGGCAGCAGAAACCGCAAAGTTATTTTCCGCTAAGCAGCAGAAACAAGCGGCTCTATCTTTATTATAAATTGACGTAAGTGCTTATAAATAAAGGACAATATAAGAAAAAAACAAGAAATATCTTTAGTTTACCCTTGACAATTAATGTCTTTATGTTATCATTATGGCAAATGGCTTGATCGGCAAGTCATAAAAAATTGGCCCGGCGATGCGACCAACATCCCGGACCGTGATCCTAAACTTAGTAAGGAGTTTAGAACATGGAAACATTAGCAAAAAGCAAACCAGATGTCTATCAGATTATCACAGACCAGATTTTGAAAGCATTAGATGAAGGAACCGTACCTTGGCGAAAACCCTGGCGCGGCGGTTCGGCAGGAAGGCCGAAATCACTGGCAACCAGAAAACCCTATAACGGGATCAATGTTTGGTTGCTGTCAATGTCGGCTATGTCTGCCGGCTATGAATCACCTTACTGGACAACCTACAAAAAAGCGCAGGAACTTGGCGGTCAGGTTCGCAAAGGTCAAAAGTCAACTGTAGCAGTTTTCTGGAAGTGCTATGAGAAGGACATAACGAACGATGCTGGCAGTATTGTCAAAGATGAGCATTGGATTTTGAGATATTACAATCTGTTCAATATAGACCAGTGCGACAATCTCGATCCTGACAAACTGCCTATTGACGCTATGCCTGACATTGACGAACAGGAACTTGTATTTGAACCGCTAAGCACCTGCGAACAGATTGTAGCTAATATGCCCAAAAGACCAGAGATAACGCATAGCAATGAACGCAGGGCCTATTATAGACCATCTACAGATCAAGTTCATATGCCGGACAAAAAGCATTTTGAAAGTGAACCTCTTTATTACAATGTCCTGTTTCACGAACTTAGTCACAGCACCGGTCACAGTACCAGATTAAACCGCAAGGAATCAGACCTTGCCGCATTTGGCGGTTGTAGCTATGGCAAAGAGGAACTAATCGCAGAATTCAGTGCCTGCATGTTATGCGGTATTGCCGGGATCGAATCAGCGACAATCGAAAACAGTGCATCGTATATTGACAGCTGGACAAAGGCAATTAAGAAGGATCGTAAACTTGTTATTCAGGCTGCCAGTGCTGGCCAAAAAGCTGCCGATTATATTAGAAACACAGGAAGGATATAAAAATGCAAACACTATTTGAAAAATACAGACCGTCAAATTTGGACGGAGTTTTAGGACAGGAAAAAGCTATAAGTAAGATCGAACTTCTGTTATCTCGCGGCTGGGGCAGTCGTGCCTGGTGGATCAGCGGCGCAAGCGGGACTGGCAAAACCACTATCGCCCGAATTCTCGCTGGCTATGGCGCCGACGATATTTATGTAAATGAGTTTGACAGTGCCGACCAGCTTAGTGTCTCTGAAGTTGACAGAATTGAGCAGGAAATGAGTTATCGCGGATTTGGCAAAGGCGGCAAGGCATATATCATCAATGAAGCGCACGGACTCAGGAAAGCGGTTATAAGGCGGCTGCTGGGCCTTCTGGAGCGAATCCCGGATCATATCTGTATAATCTTTACAACTACAAAACAGGGCGAATCTAAACTCTTCGACGACCAGATTGATGCAAGCCCTCTGCTTTCCCGATGCGCTAAGATCGAGCTTACTAATCAGGGACTGGCAAAGGTCTTTGCCGAGCATTGCCGCAAAATTGCACTGTCAGAAAAACTCGACGGAAAGCCGATCCAAAGCTATATAAAACTTGCACAAAACTGCAAAAATAACTGCCGCCAGATGCTCATGGCGATAGATGCAGGTGAAATGCTCTCTTGACAGAGTGACCGTAAAAGTATATGGAAAAATGATACATAAAGACAAAAAATGCAAGTTTGCAATCGCTTAAGAATGAATTTCCACTTGCGTAATGGAGACAATCATGAAAAAAACAAAGACACAAAAGCAGGCTGTAGGTTATTGCCGGGTAAGTTCTGTCGGCCAGAAGAACAACGGCACCGGTCTTGACCGCCAAGAGCAGCTTATAAAGCAGTACGCCAGGCAGAACGGCTATAAGCTGGTAAATATCTTCAACGAGGCCTTTACCGGCACAGAAAATGAACGCCCAATATTCACGCGAATGCTTGCAGAACTACTCACTAACGGCTGTCGTGTAATTATCGTAGAGCGGCTAGACAGGCTTGCCCGTGACCTTGCAGTACAGTTGCAGCTTGTAGGCCTTCTCAGCAGTAAAGGACTGACGCTTATATCCGCTGACACCCAGCAGGATGTAACTGCCGCATTTTCCGGCGATCCTATGATGAAGGCAATGATCCAGGTCCAGGGCGTCTTTGCCGAACTCGATAAGTCAATACTGGTAAATAAGCTCCGCAAGGCAAGGGAGGAGAAGAAAAAAAGGACAGGCCGATGCGAAGGCAGAAAACCGTTTGGCTTCTATCCCGGCGAAGAGAAGGTCATTAAGAGGATAAAGCAGCTGTACCGAAAGCCAAGGGAAGAAAAGCGGCTGGGATTCTACCAGATAGCAACGATCCTCAACAAGGAAGGCTGGCCGACACGCAATGCAAAAGAATGGCACGGCAAGCACGTCCGCCTGATCATAGAACGCGCCAAAGCGGGTAAATAATCGCCCTCAAAGTGAATTTATACTCACTCTTTTTTTGCTAAAGAACAGCCGAAATAAGCTTGACACCGTCCGGTAATTATGCTATTCTTCATAGATAACGCTTATTTTTAAGCGAGGGCTCTGCAGGGAGGAGTTTGACCTGAACAAGCCTTGATTTAGCCGTTTTCGGCTCGCCGAGGAGAACTGTCGTTTTTTTTGAGAGGAGAGAGTGATGAGAAGAGTATTGTTTGTAAGTTTGTATGCATGTTTCATTTCAAGTATGGCATGGGCGGATACGTTCGGCACGGGAGCTAATCAATTTACGATTGATTTTGTAAATATCTCAGCAGATAGCAATCCTTCCAGCGGTTACGGGATTGTCAATAACGATTATCGTATAGGAACCTATGAGGTTACTAATGACCAGTGGAATAAGTTTGAAGCAGAGTTAGGTGTGTCGGTAACAGGTAATCCGTCAGAAGCCTATGACTGGAACTCTGCCTGGAAGGACATAGATGTTCCCGCCAACCGAATAAGCTGGTATGAAGCAGCTCAGTTTGTCAACTATCTGAATACCAGCACGGGACATCAAGCGGCATACAAATTCACCGGTACTCAGGGTACAGGTAATTATACTCTGGGCGTGTGGGAAGCAGGAAATATTGGTTACGATGCTGATAATCCTTACCGCAACAGCAACGCTCATTACTTTATGCCAACCGAGGATGGGTATTGCTGAAAGCCAACGGTATTAATGATTCAGGCCAAATTGTGGGAGAGGGTTATATCAATGGTCAGGGTCATGCTTTCCTGATGACCCCAGTTCCCGAACCAGCAACCCTTTTGTTGTTTGGCTTAGGTGGTCTGGCTTTGCGAAGCAAAAAACATTAACAATTTTTAGGAGAGCATGGTTTATGAATAAAGACCTAATCAAGTTGGCATTGTTTTTTTTGGTTGGCCTTACGGTATCTTTGTTATTAGGCGCTGTTTCTAACACAGACAACAATCCAAAATATCAAATAGTATCGAGTGGTACGTCTCCGGAAATTTTTACCCTTGACATCCACACTGGCAGGCTTGTTCGTTACTACTTTTACATAGAGGGCAGCCAAAGAATGGAAAAAATTTGGGTGGAGTCATTCGGCACACCTGATAAGCCGGAATATCAGTTACTCAAAAAAATGGACGGCAGTGAATGGGCTAACGGTTTAAGGTAAGTTGGATGATTAGCCAATTTTTTTAGGAGGTGGTTTTGAGAAGAAAACAATAATTTTTTGAGGAGGTAAAGTTATGAGAAGTAAAAATGTAATAATTTGGACGTTTGTGGCTGTTGTAATGATTACTCAGTCCTACTGTCAAGCAGGGGAAAAACAAGCTGAATGGCAAGACCAACAAG
>JADHXY010000106.1 GCA_016782755.1 Phycisphaerae bacterium
GAACGCCGCAACTGCCATAAACATCGTATTCATATCTTTCCACTACCGTCCCTGCATTATTCACTAACGCGGCTGTGCTGTACAAATGATCCTGAACATAATAATACCTCTGCGCCGAGGCGCCCGTCTGGTCAACCATCAAAACCGGCTCATCTATGAAATTACCATAAACGAAATACCGCTGTGTATCACCAACGCTGTTAGCTTCGGTTACAACCTGCCAATTGTTATTATAATAGTACAAAGTTGTCTCGCTCCCAATCGAGTCGATCTTCCTGATCCGCCTGCCGAGTGCATCATAGGCGTACTCGGCAACATCAACCTCTGGCCCGCTGGATTTAGTAACCTTTACAAGCCGATTCTCATAGTCATAATAATTAGGTTGCTATCCGCTAAACATCAATCTGCTTTCTTTGAGGGATTTAGAAACCTAAAAAACACAACAGCACCAATTACGGCTAACGCCCATGCGATACCAATGGAAATTGGGGCATATCGTTGTGGTCCTAACGAATCTAATATTATGTCTTCGTCCTGCCCGCCATAACTCCAGTGAATCAAGATCGCACGCGACTGATTACCAAAAGTTACCGCATAAGAATCACCTAATCGCGTTACAAAAAGTATTTTATCTGGCCTCTTCCAAGCGTCCGGATAATAACTAATTGGAAGTGGTCGTTTAGACAAAGAAAGATTTTTCTCATAATCACTTATGTTAGTAAGTTTCTGTGGAATTTTATTATTCGTAGAAATATATTTTTCTAAATAGCGATATGCATTATTTTGCTGAACCATAGCAACTCCTTCTCTATATCGCTTCCATCCCCAACTGAACCAACACAAAGGTATAGCCAGAATAATTAAAATAGCAAATCCCCACGCTATGACTTTGAGTTTTGTTTGTTGTTTCATGTTTTATTCCAAACTTTCTTTCGAATAATTACATTACCACCAAATGTCTCCACAAGTTCCTCCTTTTACTAATGGTTTGTGTGCCCGATCCATAAAGGTCCATGGATCCAAGTTTACATCTGAACAGTCTGTATGATTACATAAGTGAAAAAGACCTACATACTCATGTCCCCAAAAATTAACCCCATCTGAAGCTCTTTTTAGTTTAAAAAATTTCATACCACTATTAAGATCCATTCCCATAATCGCGGCTTTATACTCGGAACAATAGTTATAACGCCCGCCCCCTAGTCGATCTTCCGACCCATCTCCATTTTCATGAGCAACATCTCTCTTGGAAATCCAGGCCGTGAGTTTCGAATAGTACCTACGGGCCAAGAGGTCTGCTTCCCTGTAGCACTTTTTCCTAAAGCAACGGTATTTGTCACACACGCCCTCAAAGGCTGATCTAATATTAGCATAAGGAGACGGAAATGTCCACAACCCATTAGGATCAACATTCATTACCGGATTACTCTGCACATACTCATACGGATTCATTCCATCGGGGTAGCCGATTGGGTCTTTTGTTAGCCAGCGGCCTATTTCGCTATTGTAATACCGGTTGCGGTTATATTGCAGTTTCAGGCCGGTGTTATCGAGCGTGTCCAGCCGGCGGCCTGTAAAGTAATATGGATTTCTAAAGAAGCTTTTCTGGTTGCTTTCTGCACTCTTACCATAGAACCTAAGCAGGATTGAATAATCCCCGCTGTCCACATCGCCGTCATTGTCGATGTCCGCCGACCAGTTGTAATTAGGGTCGCACTCGCTGGTCCCGTTGGCATCGATAAAGGCAAACAAATCCGTCGTATTCACACTGCCGCTGCCGTCAATATCCGCTATCAAACGCACATTCGCATTCCCGTAAACATCAAAACCGGCCCGCTCAACGATTACCCCACCCTCATCGACCAGCGCACGCGTACTATAGAGATGATCCTGCACGTAGTACAAATCTACTCCGTCAATCTCCGGCTCACCACTATCGACATTCCTGACCATTACCGCCTCATCAACGAAATTGCCATAAACGAAATAGCGGGCAGTATCACCAGCGCTGTCAGCTTCGGTTACAACCTGCCAATTGTTATTATAATAGTACAAAGTTGTCTCGCTCCCAATCGAGTCAATCTTCCTGATCCGCCTGCCGAGTGCGTCATAGGCGTACTCGGCAACATCAACCTCTGGCCCGCTGGATTTAGTAACCTTTACAAGCCGATTCTCATAGTCATAATAATATTTATAGCCGTCCTTGTCGGCTGTCATATTGCCGGCATCGTCATAGCCGATACTATTACCATCAATGGAAGTATAATAGTTTGTAATATTATTGACAACATAATTCTCATTCCCCCCACCCCCACCTATCAAAATGGAGCGGAGCGACATCCCGATTCATCGGGAACCAACCCGAAAACATACCCTCTAAAACCCAAAAAAAATAAAAATTAAGCCTTGTTTTTTTGTAAAAATTCACTATAATTCAAAATCTTTTGTAAAAATTCAAAAGAAATACAAACATTGATTTCGCTCGATTAATCAATGTAAACCATTACTATAAAAGGAGATACGTCAGTGAAAACTGAAATTTTAGAAGCCGTTGAAAGTAAAAGCCTCAAAAAGGAAGTCCCCTATTTTGAGATCGGCGATACTGTAGAAGTAAGTTGCAGAATCAAAGAAGGTGACAAGGAACGAATACAAGTCTTTGCAGGAACAGTAATTAGCCGCAGAGGCCGCGGTATTAACGAAATGTTCACCGTCCGCCGGGTAATCGGCAGCGAAGGTGTAGAGCGTATCTTCCCGCTCCACTCGCCAAACGTCATTTCTGTCCGTGCCATCCGCAGCGGAAAGACCAGAAGAGCAAAATTATACTTCCTCCGCGAACGCACTGGCAAGAGCATAAGACTCCCGCAGAAGCATACTAAACACACTATCTCAAGATAACATAACTTCTTGTAATACAAGCGGATAGCTCGATGTTATCCGCTTTTTTTTTAACTTATTTGATTGAGAATTTTCATGTTAAAACAGCTGATCAAAAAGCTTTTCAATAGATTCTCAGCCGACCTATCCGACTCCGCTGAACTCGGCAAATGGGGAGAAAAACAAGCCGCCCGTTACCTGAAAAAACACGGCTATACAATTCTCGAAAAAAATTTCACCTGCAAAACCGGCGAACTCGACATCGTCGCAGCCGACTTCAACGGCATAATCATCTTTGTTGAGGTAAAGACCCGCACCAATGAAAATTTTATAAATGCCGAAGCAGCAGTAGGTTACAAAAAACGAACCCGCATGAACAGAGCGGCGAAATACTTTATGGCGATCCACCAAATCAAAAACCGCCCCTACCGTTTCGATGTCATAACCGTCATTACAAATAATGGCTTAAAAAAGAAAATAACACACTTTCCAAACGCTTTTGTAATGTAAATGCCTTTTTAGCAAATACTTAAATCAGACTTGCAACCATACATCAAAGAAATAGAATTAGCAATATTAGTTAATGTCAAATCCTTTTATTCCGTTGATGGTTAGGTTGGGGTTTGGATTTTCGTCGCGTGCTTTTAATATTTCATCGGCTTTGATGTATGCAACCTGGCCATCGACAAAGAGGAAGTTTCTTGTACCCAGTGAGCACCACCAGCCTTTATCTGTTCCGCTGACGGCTTGATGGTTGCTGGTCCATTCTCCGATGATTATCTTTTTGGAAGGTTTTGCAACCTCGAAAATTGTCTGAGCTATTGGAGGCTTGGGGTTAGTGTAATTATCAGAGGTTTGGCTGGCAGAATTTATTTGTGCGGAGCTGTGATAAAAAGACATTGAGTAGGAATAGCTTGTGTTTTCATAAAACTCGCTTTTGTCCTGCGGGCAATGCAGGACGGAGGGATTTTCTTCGTTGATATTTTCTACAAGATACGGGGTAAGAAAAGACCTGAAACCCCTTCCCATCCAGAGCCAGTAGAATGGCGAAGTCGAGAGCGGGTCCTGGGCAGAAGGGAAGTAATTGTCGTTTGAGCCGAGATACATTTCCATGGCTAAGTGTATCTGTTTGAGATTATTTGCGCATTTGAGACGGTAAGCTGTGGCTTTTACCTTGCCCAGACTTGGCATTAAGATCGCCAGCAATATGGCTATTATGCCAACGACCACGAGCAGTTCAACGAGAGTAAAAGCGGTTTTCCTGTGTCCTGAGCGCAATCTCGTCAGCGGTTTTATGTTTGATTTTGAAGCGATTTTATTCATAAGTAATTATCTGCTATTGATCAGAATTGATGTTTTGGACAATATCTATCAGCTCACTTATCGCGGATATTTGATGGGCCTCTTTCGGGACTTTTTTGCCTTTATTAGTGTAGGCTTTTTTCATTACGGCTGTCATTCCAAGGTCTATGGCCGGCTTGATGTCTTTGTTTATTCTGTCGCCGACATAAACAATATTTTCAAGCCTGAGGTTCATGCGGTCGGCTGTATCTATGAAAATAAGCGGGTCGGGTTTTTTGTACTCGAACTGGTAGGAATAAAGCTTGGTATCGAATAAATTCAGGTCAATATACTCGCTGAGATGGCGTTCAAGGGCACTTGCATTAACGAAGGTATTTGAAAGTATGCCGAGTTTGAGTCCGGCTTGCTTTAGCTTTTTTAAGGTATCGCCCAGATCGGGTTCTACTTTACCGGCTTTGCTCAAAGGCTCGTACCAGAGCCATACAAGCTCATTTAGCTGCTGTTGGTCGAGTTGTGTTTTATGTTTTGCGGCAACTTTTGCGAGTACTTTTTTTGCGTCGAAATCCCTGCCTGTGATATTGGACAGCAAATGCCTGAATCGCAATGTTAACAAGGCCCTGACTGCATATAAAGGATAAGGCGGGATATCCGGATTAATACTTTTTAAATAATCATAACTCAGGCTTGCGCCCTGAAGAAAAAACTTTATCGTGTTGACCTTGCCGAAATTTATCAGGGTCTCACCGAGGTCAAAAATGACAGCTTTTATCCTTTGTTCAGACACGATAATCCATTATCTAAAAATTAATATAAAAATTATTTTCACCTGGCAGGTGGAATGTCATCGCCAAAAGCCTCAGTCACCCAGGCCATCATTTCCTTTTCAGAAATAGCCGAGACCCTGTTGTCGGCGTATTCGGTATCTATTTTTTCTTTAACTTTTTGAATGCAACTGCTCTGCTTTGACAGCTCGATATCAAATCTTCTCTCGATCCAGTGTTTTATTCCGGCAGCACCGCTTTTGTCTGTAATGGCAACTTCAACGGGTCTTTTGAGAAGGTTTTCCGTATCGAAGCAGTTGTATATCTCCTCATTTTTCAGGAGGCCATCGGCATGTATGCCGGCCCTTGTGACATTAAAGTCTGCACCTACCAGCGGGTAATTGGCGGGGATATCAAAACCTATTTCTTTTCGGGCATAATCTGCCAATTCGGTAATAGCATCGTAATTTATTTGCGGATTAGTTCCGCTGATCTGAGCGGCTTCGATAACCATTGCCTCGAGCGGCGGGTTTCCGGTTCGCTCACCAACGCCGAATATCGAACTGTTTGCGGCGGCACAGCCGTAAAGCCATGCAGCTGTCGCATTTACCTGAACCTTGTGGAAGTCGTTGTGGCCGTGCCATTCAAGCCATTCGGCGGGGAAGCCTAATTCTCTGAGTCCGGCAATAAGTTTTGGGATACTCCTTGGCAGTGAAGACTCCGCCCAAGGCAAGCCAAAGCCGAGGGTATCGCAAAGCCTGATCTTGACTATAGAGTCATATTGCTTTGCAAGTTCGAGAAGCTCGGCTGCAAACGGCAGTACGAAACCTTTGTAGTCGGCCCTTGTTATATCTTCAAAGTGACATCTTGGAATTACACCGTGGTCGAGAGCCGCTTTTACAACATCGAGATAGTCGTTGAGGGCACGGCTGCGAGTCTTTTTTAATTTAAGGAAAATGTGATAGTCACTTGCGGATGTAAGAATTCCGGTCTCGGCAAGTCCCATCTGCGTAATAAGTTTGAAATCCGATTTAACGGCTCTTATCCAGCCGGTAACTTCGGGGAATTTGTAACCGCGAGCCTTGCAAAGCTCGACGGCTTCGCGATCCTTTTTCGAATAAAGGAAGAATTCGCATTGTCTTATCAGGCCTGTGCCGTTGTCTATCTGATGGAAGAAATCGTATATCCTGAGAATTTGTTCGGGAGTGTATGGCGGGCGGGCCTGCTGACCATCACGAAAAGTCGTATCAGTTATCCAGATATTATCAGGTTTGTTGAGAACGGGTGCTTCGGAATCAAAAAACATCCTTGGAAATGTATCATAGGCAAACATTTCCCTGTATAAATTCGGTTCCTGAACATCAACAAGCTTAGGTTTTCTTTTTTTCATAACTTTCTCCTATCTGCTGACGGCGCATGAATATGACGTTATTAACGGTTTTGTTATTCCGACAGCTTAAATATTAAATTGCCAATAAAATTCAATGCAAACAACTTCAAACGATTAGTAAATCTTCAAAAACCATTTTACAAAATGAGCACTTAAGAAACCGCATAGTGTTCATTTTGCTCATATACGGCTCTTGAGAAAAAACTTGACCGGTTAATATTAGCAGAAAACGAGAAAGTTATCAATATTTTTTATTGGCAAACCAGCCAAACTCACAAAGATGGTGTGAGGATAGTTTTTCAAAAGAAACATTGAGACTACTGAACTTTAACATTTTTTTTGCATTTCCAACATGCCACGAGGTGGTCGGATTGATGCTCGATGGGTTGGAGTTGGGGTAGGTTGAGTTTACATTGTTCGCAGGCGTCCCGGCAGCGTGGGTGGAAGGGGCAGCCTTTTGGAGGATTGAGAAGACTGGGAACCTCGCCGGTAAAGGGGGTGAGTTTTTTTCTCAGGGCTGGATCGACCTGCGGTATTGCGGACATGAGTGCCTTTGTGTATGGGTGGACTGGATTGTGGTAAAGCTCGTCGGCAAAGGCCTGTTCGACGATCTTTCCCATGTACATGACGGCGATGGTGTCGCAGAAAAATTCGACAACGGCAAGGTCGTGAGCGATAAACAAATAAGTCAAGCCGAACTCGTCCTGCAGGTCTT
>JADHXY010000107.1 GCA_016782755.1 Phycisphaerae bacterium
CATAGGAGCCGAAGAGGATTATCATGTGGGCGGAGGGGAACTGCTTGCGGATGATGGCGGTGACGAGCTTTAGCTCCTGGCGTTTATGCTGTGGTAAATGTGCTAATGACTTTTTCATAGTAGGTTATTATGTTGTAATGGGGATAAAAAGTAAAGGGAAATTGTGAAAGAAAGACTGGATTCCTGCAACAAGAAACAGGGTGGGTAAGCAAGTTACCCACCCTTGACTGCCTGTTTTTCCTATTATTATAAATCCCTGTGCAATCAAGATAATTATGTATTTGATATTTAGGTGTTTGCCTATTATATTGGCGTTTTACAGAGTATTATTTATGGAGGAAATATTTTGCTTAAAAAATATATCTTTAGTTTAACAATAGCCCTTGTTCTTGCCGTATGTTCTATAAGCTCACATGCCGGCAATCTTAGCGAGTATTACGGTTTTGGCCAGATTGAGATTTTGAAATTCGACTGGGAGATAAGTAATCTCAACATCACGGACCTCAACAACGACGGCCGTAACGACATAATTTTTGCAAATAACCGCAAGGCCAGGGTAGAAATATTACTGCAAAAACAAAATATTGGCAAAGGAGAGGAATTTGTCTCTGTCGATCCCAACGACATCGACATCAATGCCATTGAACCGCTGACAAGATTTAAAAAGAACAGCGTACCCGTCTCGCAAAAAATCCTCAGCCTTGTCTGTGGCGACTTTAACAATGATGGACTAATCGACCTGGCCTACTATGGCGATCCGGAAGGTCTTTACGTTTTGCTCCAGAAAAAAGACCCCGGCAAAAAAACCGATGAAATATCATGGCACACAAGAAAGAAAATCGCCATTGATGACGGCTTAACCACCAAGCGGGCACTGGCTGCATCTGACATGAACAATGACGGCCTGACCGATCTCATGCTGGCTGGCAAAAACGATATATATGCCGTATACCAGCAAAAGGATGCGACTCTGGCCGAGCCACAAAAGTACCCTTCCTCCGATCAGCCCTTAGACATCTACACCGGCGACCTCAACGGCGACAACCTAAACGACCTCATCTTACTAACTAACGACACCGAAAAACCTCTCAGTATCAGGTTCGGCCTCGCTACCGGTCAGCTTGGCCCACAGAGAAAGTTTTTCATCGAAAAACCCTACAAGATTCAAATCGACAATATTGACAACGAACCCGGCGACGAAATTTGCATCATCGACGCAAGAACAGGCCGTCTGATTTGCTACAAACTCTCGAACATGCAGCCCGATGCGTCCGATTGGCCAATACTCTTCTATCCGCTCGAGGCTCAGGCTTCCGGCAACAAACGCGACCTTGTAACAGCCGACCTCAACGCCGACAAACTCGAAGACATTATAATAAGCCAGCCCGGTGCCGCAGAATTAACCGTTTATAAACAGCTAAAAGGTGTCGGCTTAGCAGAACCGGTAAAATTCCCGGCCTTTTCAGAAATAACAAACCTCTCTGCCGCCGATATCGACAAAAACGGCAAAAGCGTAATCGCCGCATTCAGTCTCAAAGAGAAGATCATAGGTCTCAGCCGATACGCCGACAACCGCCTCAGCTTCCCGCAAAGCCTGAAAGTTTCCGGCGAACCCGTTGCAATGACAACCGCAGACATCGATAATGACTCAAAAATCGACTGCATCTACATCAGCAAAGACCCCAACGACAAAAGACAGCTAAGGATTATTTACGACCTCGGCAAAAACTCAGAAGACCTCGAACCCAACTCGCTGCTTGCCATAGACAAGCTCGAATCCAACCCCGAAGGCATCAAGTGCATCGACGTCGATCAGGACGGCCTCCTCGATATTCTGGTATTTGTAAAATTCGATTCGCCAATACTGATTCGACAAACTGAAATCGGTGAATTTGAAATCATAGATTCACCTTACGCCCAGGCCAGCTTGGTGAAAAACACATCGATAAGCACAGTTACAGCCGCAAATATCAATGGCAAAAACAAACTACAATTGCTGATCGCCGAAAAGAATTTTGCTCGCAGTCTTCTTTTTGAAAATGGCAAAACATGGAAAGTCACCGACCAGTACAATGCCAAAAGCACCGAAAATTCCATCATAGCCGTAAACGCTTTCAAATTGGACGGTATCTCCGACGGCAAAAAACCCGCGATATTCCTTCTCGACGGCCAGAAAGGGCAGCTTCAAATACTCACAGCCGGCGAAGACAACACATATCGCTTCTACAAACAGCTCGATGTCGGCAGATGGAACAACTCGCAGCATACTAAGATCATGCAAGTAAACATCGGAAAAGAAAAAAATATCCTCCTGTTCGACAGCGAAAAATTCGCACTCATCAACCCCCCCGACAAAGACGAAGGCACCCTGAACTTCGAGCAGATGTTCAGCTATGAAACAAAAATAAAAGAAGGAGTTTACGGCAATATCATTTGCGGAGACATAAACGCTGACAGTCGCGAAGATATCATCATGGTCGAATACAAACGCAATCACATCGAAATACTTGCACTCGATGCGGATTCAAGACCAGTACCCGCCATTCGCTTCAAAATATTCGAGCAGAAAAGCTACAGAGACGACAAAAGCTCAAAATCCAGCGTAGAACCTCGCGAGTTGAAAGTATCGAATGTCACCGGTGACGACATGCCCGACCTGGTAACTATAATTCACGACCGCATAATAATATACCCACAGGATTGACAGCGGAGATTTAATGCCTGCGAAAAAACCAAAAGTATTTATCGCATTCAGCGGCGGCGTTGACAGCTCAGCTGCTGCTGCTCTACTCATGCAGCAAGGCTACGACTGCCAAGCCGTCTTTATGTCCACAAGCGACCATTCGGCAAACGCCCAGTCTGATGCCGTAAAAATGGCAAAATCCCTCGGAATAAAACTCCACTTGCTGGACATGCGATCTGAATTCGCCAAAGTGCTCACCTATTTCAGCGACGAATATGCCCGCGGCAGAACACCCAATCCCTGTGTCTTTTGCAACCGATACATAAAGTTCGGTAAGCTCTGGGAATTTGCAAAACAAAACGATGCCGACTTCTTCGCCACCGGCCATTACGCAAAAATAATAAAGCACAAAAACGACTACGGCCTTTACGAAGCGGCAGCCAAAAAAAAAGACCAGTCATACGTCTTGTCGATGATAAAAAAACAAGTCCTGCCTCATATCCTCCTGCCCTTAGCGAACATTTCCAAAGAACAAACCATAGAAATGGCAAAACAGCTCGGCCTGCATATTGAAGGCAGAAAAGAATCGCAGGAAATATGCTTCATACCAGACGATGATTACATCACTGCCATCGAGCAGCTCTGCCCCGACCTTGCCAGCCCGGGAGACATCATCGACTCCGACGGTAACATCCTCGGTCAGCATCACGGAATTCACCGCTACACCATCGGCCAGCGAAGAGGCTTAAAAATCGCCATGGGAATCCCCTACTATGTGACAAAAATCGACGTTGAAACCAACACCGTCACCCTCGGCCCCAAACAGCAGGTAATGCACAAAAGGTTCAAGGCAACCGACTGCAACTGGCTCATCGAAAAACCATCCCAGTCTTTCCGCGCAAGGGTCAAGGTCAGATACAATTCCCCCTGCTCAATGGCGACAGTAAACATCAAAGGCCCCGATGCCTTTGTCGAATTCGACGAACAGGTCTCCGCCATCACACCCGGCCAGTTAACCGCTTTCTACATAGACGACGATTTCGGCTCCCGCGTGGCTGGATCCGCATGGATCGATGCAGTCCTGCAATAACGCAACCTCGGCTCCCTTTTTTGCGATTTTTTTGTTTTATTGACCTCTGGGGGTATTTTGTTATAATCTCTTGTTTTGTATTCAGTTACATTTTTAATGATTTTTTATAAAGGCATGTGGAATGGAACCCAAAACACTCGACCAGCTCGCCCAGCACGTCGGAGGCAAAGTTATTGGCGACGGCAGTATCACGATAAAATCAGCTTCCACATTAGAACGGGCCGGCAGCGAAGATATCACCTTCTTAACCAATCGCAAATACACCAACCAGCTAAAAACCACTAAAGCCGGTGCCGTTGTCGTCGGTTCACAAATCGAATCAAACTCAGCCCTGCTCATAGCCGATGATCCATATTACGCTTTTCGCCAAATTGTCGTTTTGCTCCACGGCCACCGCCAGCACAAAAAAACCGGTATCAGCAAAAATGCCTTCGTTGCCGACTCCGCTGAGATCGGCAAGGATACCGATATCCACAATTTCGTAACCATCGAAGAAAACGTCACTATCGGCAGCGGCTGTGTGCTTTATCCGGGCGTATTCATCGGCAAAGACACAACCATCGGCGACGGCTGTATAATATACCCCAACGTAGTCGTTTACGATAAATGCACCATCGGCAGCCGCGTAATCCTGCAGGCAAACGCTACTATCGGCGAAGATGGTTTCGGCTTTGCAACCCACAATGGCTGCCACCACAAAATACCCCACATCGGCTCGGTCATCATAGAAGACGATGTCGAAATCGGCTCAAATGCAGCCATCGAGCGAGGCACAATTGATGACACCATAATAGGACAGGGCTGCAAAATCGGCGACCAGGTCGTTATCGGTCACGGAACACAACTCGGCCCACATTGCCTACTCGTAGCACAGGTCGGCATAGCCGGCTCGGCAAAACTCGGCCACCATTGCGTAGCAGGCGGGCAGGCGGGCATTGTTGGACATATAAACATAGGCGACCTCGTCACCATAGCCGCTCAGGGTGCCGTAATAAACGACATTCCAAACGGCAGTACGCTCATGGGTTCACCGGCTATCGATGCAAACAAAGCAAAACGGGCCTATGCACTGATCGAGTACCTGCCCGAAATGAGAAAGAGCATCAGAAAATTAGAAAAAAAACTTGCCGCTAAAGAAAAAAGTTAATCTCTAAATAAGCAAAACCCCTTAAAAATGGCAGTGAACCAAAAAGTTTTAGGATTAATAGCAGGCCAGGGGCGACTCCCTTTCATGGTAGCGGAAGGCGCAAAAAAATCCGGCTTCAAGGTCGTCTGTGTCGGATTAGCCGACAGCGCAGACCCTGCATTAGCACAAGTTACCGACGTTTTCTATAACGTCGCACTCGCCAGACCAGGAAGCTGGATAAAAAAACTAAAAAAACATAACGTCACAGAAACAATAATGGTAGGAAGGGTTGCCAAAAAAAAGCTCTTCACTCCATTTAGAATATTAAGATATTTACCCGACACTCTCGCCCTCAGAGTCTGGTACTGGACACTTAGAAAAAAAGATAAACGAAACGACACGCTCCTGGGAGCACTTGCAAATGAACTTGCGAAGGGAGGGATCATTTTGGAGGATTCTACAATGCATTGCAAAGAACAGATGGCCGAAAAAGGCACTATGACAAAAACTCAGCCGCCGGCTTCGATACTCAGCGATATAGATTTCGGCTGGGCCATTGTGAAAGAATGCGGACGACTTGATATCGGCCAGGCAATAGCCGTAAAAGAACGCGAAGTTATAGCCGTCGAAGCCATCGAAGGGACAGCGAAAATGATCGAAAGAGCCGGCCAATACTGCAAAAAAGGCGGATGGACACTAATTAAAACCGCAAAACCAAATCAGGACATGCGATTCGACGTACCATGCGTCGGCCCCGACACCATAAAAAGCCTCTCACAAAACGGCGGAAAGTGCCTCGTCATAGAAGCAGAAAAAACAATTATAATAGACAAACCACAAACTCTAACATTAGCAGACAAACTCGGAATAGCCGTTGTCGGCTGCTAATTAAAACTGTTTACCCACGCTGTTATCTTTTATAAGCTCCGAAGGAGCGACATATTAATAGCCGGAGGTGCAAACCTCTTTACAGTCAATGAATCCCAGCGAATAATTGAGGCTAAGGGCGAATTTATCAGTCATTATTAACAAGCGGATTCAACTCATAAGTGCAACTGAGTCGCCAAAATTATGCAAAGAGACTTGCGGGCAACAACACACTGACTTTCCCGAAAGTCTCCGGTCCTGAGTGGTTAAGTGTGGCTGCTGAAGGCAATCTGTATCTTATACCCCAAGGGGGGTCGAACATAATTCCACAAACAACGATTCTAACATAACTTATAATTCTACCCCTGTCAAGAGGTGGCCTGAATCGGGGACTGATTCTGCAAAAACGCCTAAAATCAGCCCTGAATTAGAGCAGATCATAACCGCTTGGCCGGAACTGCCGGAACATATCAAAGCGGCAATCAAAGCATTAATTCAAACCCATATTAAGGAGATCAAAAATGACAGAGAAAACAGTAAAAACTAAAGAAATCCCTCTCAAACAGGGAAAGAATGAGGTTGGCTATAAGAAGCCACCTAAAGAACGACAATTCAAGCCTGGTCAAAGCGGCAACCCAAAGGGACCACCGAAACGCAGGACACAGCTGTGGGTATGGTTCTGTAAGTATATGGAGCTGACAAACGCTCAGCTTGAAAAACTGGACAAAGAAAAACTGACTCAGGCCCAGCAGAGTGCATTGAAGCTCGTAGAGAACGCCAGGGATGGTAAACATTCCGGTTCCGAGCGTTTGGCACTTAGCGTCTTTGACCGTGAAGAGGGACGTGCGGTAGAACACCTCGTTATTGAGGATGACCAGACGTTATCTGATTCTGAATGTGATGAAATTAGGAAGTTATTACTGGAAAACCATGATACTAAATAACGAACAAATTCGATATGCAGGCAGGAAAATCTTACAATATCAGCCATTGCCTGCACCTAAGAGGTTCCATACCAGCCAGGCTAAAAACCGCTGGTTCTTCGGTGGGAACCGTTCCGGTAAATCGGAAGCGAGTATCGGCTATGATTTATGCTCGTATGCTTTAGGTATACACCCGCATCGCAGGACTCCGAAGAACTCTACAATCTGGGCTGCTGCCAACTCATGGCCGCTGGTAGGTAAGCTTCTTTGGTCTGAGAAGATCAGAGCATATCTGCCGGCAACACAGATAAAGGCGATTGTCTGGCACAACAAAGCG
>JADHXY010000011.1 GCA_016782755.1 Phycisphaerae bacterium
TCGAAATATCCCCCGCCTCGTCCTAAGCGATTGCCCTGCCTGTCGAAACCGAGGCCGGGAACAACGATGAAATCTATCTCTGCAAAGGGCATGGGAGCACCTGCGATTGGGTTTCTCAGGCCGGCTATATCGGTAGAGAAACCTGTATCGAGGGAGTTAATCTCCACGGGTATCATGTGCCTCTGCTCCCATGAGACTTTTGGAGCTACAACGGTCTTTCCGTGCTGCCATGCGGCGAGGATTATATCCGAGGTGTCCGTTTCAGTTCCTACCGAGAGATATATCATTACTGTATCTGCATTTTGAAACTCGGGCAGTGAAAGCAGCTTTTGTGAGGCTGTTTTGCTCTTTTGTTTAATTTTATCCTGAGATAATAAAACCAAACGCTTTCGCAAGAACAAACGCATCTGTTCCTTGTCCATTTAATCATCCTTAATGATTTTGTTTATTTTCTTTTGACCTTTTTATCAAGATTTCGAGCTTTTGTAAATATTCGTTAATATTTTTTTCGTATCCTGCGTGCTTAGGACTGTAATATTTTTTCTTTTCTTGGGGAGGGAGGTAGTCCTGGGGGACGAAACCACTCTCGAAATCGTGGGGATATTTGTAATCGGCTCCAAAACCGAGTTTTTTTGCGGCTTTGTAGTGGCTGTCTTTGAGGTGTTTGGGAACCTGAATGATCTTTTGGGTCTTTACATCAGAGAGAGCATTCCAGATGGCATTGGCTGAGGCGTTTGATTTTGGTGCACAGGCGACGTAGATAGCGGCTTGAGCGAGATGGAGCTGGGCTTCGGGGAGGCCCACAAATTCAGCGATCTGGCAAGCGGCAGCGGCGAGAATAGTGGCTGTGGGGTCGGCGTTTCCGACATCTTCTGCTGCACAAACAGCGATTCTTCTTGCGATAAACCTGATATCTTCGCCTCCGGCGATCATTCGGGCAAGCCAGTAAACGGTTGCATCGGGGTCGCTGCCTCGCATACTTTTTTGCAATGCACTGGCAAGGTCATAATGCGTATCTCCGGAGCCATTGTACTGGATTGACTTTTGCTGCATGGATTCTTTGGCGATTTCGAGAGTCAGGTGGATTTCATGATCTTTTTGTTCAGAGGCCTGCGAGAGTACGGCAACTTCTAATGCCGTGAGTGCCCGCCTTGCATCGCCATCGCTCATTGCGGCAATAAAGTCAAGGGCATCGCTATCGGCTGATATGTTTATCTTGCCCAACCCCCTGCCATGGTCGTTGAGGGCGTTTTTTAGCAAATCTGATATATCCTGCTCGGTCAAAGGTTCGAAACTGAAAACGGTACTTCGTGAGATCAGCGGAGAATTAACGGAGAAATATGGATTTTCGGTGGTAGCACCTATTAATATTATGATCCCGGATTCGACATCTTCGAGGAGAACGTCCTGCTGGGCTCGGTTAAAGCGGTGTATTTCGTCGATGAAAAGGACGGTTCTTGAGCCGGCGGCTTTTAGCTGATCTTTGGCGAAGGCGATTATCTCGCGAATATCCTTAACGGAAGCCGCAGGTGCACTTAGGTAGGTGAATTTCGCGCTGGTGTAGTTGGCTATTACCCTGGCAAGTGATGTTTTTCCGCATCCGGGCGGGCCGTGGAATATGATGCTGGTGAGCTTTCCGGCTTGTAGTATCCTGGTGAGGAGCTTACCCGGGCCGAGAAAATGTTTCTGTCCGACGAAATCTTCGAGGGATTTTGGTCTCATGCGAACGGCTAACGGCGCAACCGAGCGAATATTAGATTTCTCGGATTCTGAAAAAAGTGAGTTATTATTCTTGTTGTAAGCCATCGGGAAGATTATAACAAATATTGAGAGTTATGTTAATTATTAAGGGATAGTATTTTTGTTTGTGTGAGATTTTTTTCGGAAAGGGAATTTAATGCGTTGTTTTGTTGGATTTTTTAGGTCTTATATCTTAGCGGTATTATTTATTTTGGTAGTTTCCGGTTGCAGCCCTTCAGATAAGGCGAGGCTCGGAAATAGCAATTTTGGGTTTTGTGAACCGGCAGAATCCGGTGAGCAATATTTGGTTGCCAAGAATTCGTCAGTTAAAAATGTGATATTTTGCATCGGGGACGGTATGGGCAGCGGACAGATATCCATTGCCCGGCTTTCCTCATGTGGTGCAGATGGCAGCCTTTATATGGAAAAGATGCCCGTAGTTGGTGTGGTGAAAACACATTCAGCAAATAAACTAATTACCGATTCAGCGGCTGCGGGAACAGCATTGGCTTGTGGTTTTAAGACGAATAACGGCACAATAGGCATGGTGCCCTCGGGTGAGCGTTTTGAGACGATTTTGGAAGCGGCTAAGAGTAATGGCAAGGCGACAGGGTTGGTGGCAACTTCTACAATTTCTCATGCTACTCCAGCTTCTTTTGCAAGTCATGTTAAGTCGAGAGGTATGGAAGCAGAAATAGCTGCGCAGTTGCTCGGCAATAAGGTAAATGTTCTATTGGGCGGTGGTAAAAAGTTTTTTGTTCCTGAGAAAGTAAAAGGCAGTGCAAGAAAAGATAGCCGTGATTTGATAGCAGAGGCTAAGTCGGCAGGGTATAATTTTGTTGAGAATAAGGATGAGCTTAAGAGTTCCGATAGTAAATACCTGCTTGGACTCTTTGAGATGAATGCATTGACGACAAAAGAGCCGGAGCCGACATTAGCAGAAATGACGGCTAAAGCTATAGAAGTTCTTGATGGCTGTGGCGAGGGTTTTTTTCTGATGGTAGAGGGTAGTCAGATCGACTGGGCATGCCATGGTAATGACGCTGACTATGCGATAAGACAGACGCTGCTGTTTGATATGGCAGTTAAAGAAGCGATAGATTTTGCAGTCAAAGACGGGCAAACACTCGTGATAGTAACAGCTGATCATGAGACCGGCGGTTTGACGATAACCGGAGGGGGACTGAGCGGAGATAATATTAATATAAACTGGAGTACCAAGGGCCACAGCAACATGCCAGTTCAGTTATTTGCATACGGGCCTAGTGCGGAGAAGTTTAACGGTGTTTTTGATAATACTGATGTTCCGAAAAAAATTGCGAATGCGTTTGGAATAAAAGAATTTCCTAAAAAGATTGGGAAAAAATGAAGATAATCAAACTAAAACTTGACGCAACTTACGGGATCAATAAGGAGGTTGAGGAAAAAGTCGAAGCCGGTGAAGAGGTCGGAATAGATGCGATAACTCATAAGCCTGTGATGTCGGCAATTAGCGGACATATCAAGCAGATAAGGCTTGAGCCTGATGAGCATTATTTCGAGGTTCTGATCGAGGGCGAATAGAGAATTATTCGTTATCGCAGGCGATCTGCTGTGTATTCGGCGATTTTCACTAAGTGCTGTTTCGATTCCGAGTCGTTAAAAGGTCGTAGTCTGGATATTGCTTTTTGTGCGAATTTTTTTGCAACGGAGTTTGCATACTCTATAGAATTGTGTTCATTGAGTAAATCACGCAAAGAATCGATATCCGGGGCGTTGTTTTGATTCTTAAGAAGATTAACGATATTTTTTTTCTCTGCCGGGCGTAGTGAATTTAACAGATGTATTACAGGTAAAGTGAGTTTTCGTTTTTTCAGGTCGGCCCCTGGTATTTTGCCGGTTTTTTGTACTTCGCCGGTAATGTCGAGAATATCATCGGTGATCTGGAAGCTAATGCCAATTTCTTTTCCGAAAAGCTCCATGAGTTTTATTTTTTCAGCACTGGCATTTGTTAAATACGCACCGCAATGGCAGCAGAGGCTGAAAAGGGATGCTGTTTTTTTTGTGATAATGCTCAGGTAGTTTTTTTCAGAGATATCCCATTTATTTTTCTGGTTTGTTTGCGTAAGCTCGCCCTGACAGATATCACAAGTTGCGTCGGCAAATTTTATGAGTAGCTCCGTTGGAAGTTTGACGCAGAGTTTAATCGCTTTGGATAAAAGCAAATCTCCTAAAAGTACAGCAAATTCGTTGCCGCAAAGTACGTTTGCAGTAGGTTTTGATCTTCTTAACGGGGCATTGTCAATAACATCATCGTGCAGGAGCGTTGAGTGGTGTATTGTCTGTATTGCGGCTGCTGCAAAATAATGCTGCTTGTTAACACTACCCGTTAATTTTGCGGAAAGCAAGACAAGGGCGGGTCGAATCATTTTGCCTTTGAGCGGGTGAAATGTGCCGAGCAAGTCAAAAAATGATCTGTCGCAATCGCTAATTTCTGCGTCTAATACTTCAAACACATGATCAAGGTCTTCTTTGATGTAATTAAGGGTTTGCTTGAGTTCCCGATCAGGCTGCTGCATTTAATTTATCCGCCAGAGAAAATTTTCAAAGTGTATATTCGAAAAATTTGCTGCGTAGAAGTTTCGTTATTTTTCCGGGTTTTCCATCTCCGATAGTTCTGCCATCGATTTCGACAATCCCGATAACCTCGGCGGCTGTGCCGGTAAGAAAGAATTCATCTGCAACGTATAGATCAAATTTAGTGAGATTTTTTTCGATAACCTCTATGCCTTCTTTTTTTGCAAGTTTCATGACAACATTTCTTGTAATTCCATTTAGTGCGCCAGCTTCAATTGAGGGAGTATAAAGGATGCCGTTTTTGAGTATAAAGACATTGTCCCCGGAGGCTTCAGCTACGTAACCACTGTGGTTATACATGATAGCTTCGGGGACGTTGTAATCAATGGCTTCTATCTTTGCAAGAATGTTGTTGAGATAATTTAGACTCTTGACCTGCGGAGGTATTGAGTGAATGTGGTTTCTAATGACACTGGAGCTTATTACTCGCATGCCTTTTTCGTACATTTCTTCAGGATATAGCTGGATACCGTCGGCAATTATGAACAATAATGGTTTTTTGCAAAGGAAAGGGTTGATACCTAATGTACCTTCTCCCCTGGTTACAACGAGCCTTATGTAGCCATTTTCAATTTGATTTGCATCTGCAGTTTTTTGAGTAGCATCTTTTATCTGATCAAAGGTTTTTCCGATTTCCAAACGAATAACTTTAGCCGACTCGAATAATCTTTTCAAATGGGCATCAAATTCAAAAATTTTTCCGTTATAGACGCGGATACCTTCAAAAACACCATCGCCATAAAGCAAGCCGTGGTCGAAAACAGATACTTTCGCATCCTGGGGATCAACCAGGCGATCATCAAGCCAAATCTTCTTTGCCATCAACTTTTCCTTTAAAATACAACTTAATCTTTAGGGAACCTCTAAAAATTCATTTTGGCGAACGAGCGAATCTTTTTGATTCCGGCTGGCGTAAAGAAAAAGCCGCCTTAGCTTCTGCTAAAGCTGATTTTCTTTCCTTGCCGGAAAACAAAAATCTTCTACTTGTCGCTCAAAAGCAATTATTAGAGCTACCCTTTAGTATTATCGATCTTTCCATTTTTGAGCTTAATCACCCTTTCGGCCCTTTTTGCGATATTTTTGTCATGTGTTACCAAAAGTATAGTCTGATTAGCCTGAGTATTAAGCTTTTCAAGAACGTCCATGATACCATTTCCTGTCTGGGAGTCAAGGTTTCCGGTTGGTTCATCGGCTAAGAGCAGCGGAGGATCGTTGATAAGTGCCCTTGCAATTGCAACCCGTTGCCTTTCACCCCCGGAGAGCTGGTACGGCTTATGTTTCGCTCTATCTTCAAGCCCGAACATGGATAAAAGCTCAAGTGCCTTATTCCTGGCTTGTTTTTTTACCGCAAACCAGCCAAAAATACTTTTTGAAGCCATCACAGGTAAGTAAATATTCTCTAAAACGTTTAATTCGTCCAATAAATGATAGAATTGGAATACAAATCCAACTTTTTTGTTTCTGAAGTTGTTTAAGTACTTATCGGACGAGGCGAAGAGCTGCTGGCCGTTAAAAATTACGGTTCCATCGTCCGGTTTGTCCAGGGTGCCTAAGATGTGCAATAGAGTGCTTTTTCCGCTACCAGAGGCACCAGTAACGGCTGCGAATTCGCCTTTTTTTAATTCGAGATCGACACCTTTGAGAACCTTCAACTTCGAGGCGCCAATCTTGTAGCTTTTGTGAATATTTTCGGCCTTTAGTATTATGTTATTTTCATTCATAATTGATTTACCTGCAAAGATTCTGCCGGCTGCATTTTAGCGGCTTGATATGCCGGAATAGCTGAACCTGATAAACATGCCAGGATCGCAGCGAGGGCAATAACGAAAATTACTTCAATTTCAATTTTATTCGGAATAAGGTCAATCGCATAAACCATTCGATTCCAAAGCTGGAAGCCAAAATGTTCGTACAGCCAGGATTCAAGAGGATTGATTTTCCCAAGGAAGATAATGCCGCCAACTGTTCCTATCAATGAGCTTAGCAGACCGACAAAAAATGCAAAAAGTAAAAATATCGAAATGATATTAATTTTGGAAATTCCGATACTCTTTAGTATTCCAATGTCCTTTCTTTTGTGGCTGACGATCATGTAAAAAACGACAAAGACAATGAAGATGGATATTAAGGCAATGAAGATAAATGAAAGTATCATCATGATTTGCTCAGTTTCAACGGCAGCTATCGAAGCTCTTCGAAACTGTTTCCAGGTCTGGACTTTTACATTATTCAGCAGCGAAGCATAAGGTAAGTCTTTTTTCGAGGCCTTAAAGTCATTCCAGAGATACTGCAGTTTTTGGGCGGCAGAGTCGAGGTCGGAGTTATCTTTAATTTTTATGTGTATCGCTGTAACCCTTTTGTTCTGGCCGCTCATTCCGCAAAGCTGCTGAGCATGATCAAAGGGGAGATAAACCACGGAGCCGTCAACTTTCGCAAGGCCGGAATGCGAATCGTCGCTGTAATAGAACGTTTTGTTGCTCACCAGGCCGAGTCCTGCCCTTGCAGGAGCGCCTTTGGGGGTAAGCGGGAACGATGTTATCTCAAACGCCGCCATGGGAGCGAAATCGCTGTGGGAGTATTTGCCGAACTGGTCGCGAGATAGGGCAAGATCAATTCCGAGTACGCAGCCGGGAAGTTGGGTATCATATGAAGGTTCAAATGCAGCGGCTGGCTGGTTTTTGTGGTAATAAAGAGTGTCTGCAAAATTAGTAACTTTGCTGAAGGAGGCAGGGTCAATACCCATTATCTCCACATTTGTATTGCTGTATGATCCCTGATATGAAAGGATGGCGTAGCTTTTTATTACCGGCGAGGCGGCTTCGATAAAGGTTTCTTTTGAAATGCTTTCGAGGAATTGCTGGTAATATGGGAATCCAACTAAGGAATCGGTGCTGATGATACAGTCGCCGGCGTAATTATGGTTTTTTTCTTTGAAATCTACGAGCAATCCGGTCATTACCGTAATTACGACAACAGCCATGAACACACATAGGGATACCGAAAGAATCGATAAGTACGTGATTCGGCGTTTGAACATGTACCTCAGTGATAGTATCAATTTATACATAAAATTTATAACTTACTTTACTCGTACCTTAAAATCTTAACCGGATTAGTCCTTGCGGCAACAATAGCCGGGACAAGTGCACCGAAAACAGCAGCTATTACAGCCGAAAGCAGTATCCATCCAGCGGCTGTGATGTCAAGCGAGTTGGGAATTTTTGTAAACATATATACACTGCTTTTCCACAGTTTTATGCCGAATAACACCCTCACTATTTGCTCAAGAAAGTTGATGTTCCTTATGATAAACCATCCAATTGCAATACCGACAAGCGAGCCGGCCAGACCGATGCAACCGCCAAAGCCGAGGAAAATAGTGCAAATTGTTGTTTTACCAGCACCGAAACTTTTTATCACGGCAATGTCTTTTTGTTTGTTCATAACGATCATGTAGAGAATACAGAAAATCAGCATGACAGCTGCGGAGCAGACAATTCCGAAGATTATCATTAAAAGGTCCATCTGTTTTTGCAGTTCAAGAATATATGATTTTTGAAGCTGGCTTGAGGTGACGATCTGTGGATTTGAAATATACTGCGACGGAAGGTTTTGTTCAGAAGCGAAATTTTGCCATGTCTGTTTTATTAGTGGAATTGCTTTTTGGGGATCAGTGTTGTCATGAAGCTTTATGAGTATGGCCTCGGTAAATGTACCAAAATCTTCTGCGTTAGAGCCTGCAAGTCCGCGGACGGAGTCTATCGGGAGAAATACGGTTGATGTATCTAATGGATGCAAGCCGGTGAAAACAAAGTCGGAAATTTTGAATATGTAGTGCTTTTGTTTGATCTTTGTAATCGACTGGTTATCCTGATTCTGCCTTGAAGTTACGATTCCGGTTGTTAATATCAATTCCTTGCCAAGCCATTGCTTTTTGATGGATTCGAAATCGTATTGATCGGTTTGCTCGTCGGCAGAATCGAGAACGCCGACGGCAACAAAACCCTGATTGTCATGAGCGTTGTCGCTGAAATTCGGCAGTGATGAAGAATCTTTATGAATCAGTAAATAATCCTGCAATTGGGTGACACGGCTGTACTGTTCGGGGTCAATGCCAATAACCTGGGCCGGCTTGACATTTCCGGTATCAAGCCTTAGAAGGCCGTAAGTTTTGACTGTCATTGCGGCAGAATCGACGCACTCAATATCATCGAGCTTGTCGATGAGAAGTTGATATTGCGGGATTGAAATCCACGGGTTGAGGTATATATCGCCAAAAACCTGTCGGCCTGTGTTTTCTACGTTATTAATAAAACCGTTGAAAAGGCTGGCTACGACTACAAGCAAAGCTACTGCAAGAGCAACAGCGGTTGTGCTCAAGATGACAATCCTTCTTGTTCTTAAGTACCTGATCCAGAAAAAAAGATTCAACATCGCAGACCAATAAATTATATATTTGTGTTAATCGCCAAAAGCGTATCTGCAGCAAAGCGGTTTTTTTATTGATTAATAGGTTTTAACAGCGGGAAAAGAATCACGTCCCTGATACTTAATGCTCCCGTTAGAACCATAACGAGCCGGTCTATGCCTATTCCCAAACCGCCGGCAGGAGGCATACCATATTTGAGGGCATTGATAAAATCCTCGTCCATAGTTGCCATCGTTTCTTCCTGGCCTCGCAGCTGGAGAGAGAAATTTTTATGCTGGATGTCAGGATCGTTAAGTTCTGTATATGCGTTGGCAAGTTCCATTTTTGCGATAAACAGCTCAAAACGCTCAGCGTACTTTGGGTCTTGCTTTTTTGCTTTTGTCAATGGGCACAAAGATTTTGGATAGTCAACGACAAAGGTTGGGTTGATAAGGTTCTCTTCGACAGTGGCTTCGAATACTTCGTTAATGACAACATCGTCGTCCATGTCGCTTTCATCGATAGTTAGCTGCTGAGCCTTTTTGCGAACATCGGCGATATTATCAATGTCGCATCCGCTATGCTCTTTGAGCAAATCAGCATATTTCGCTCTTCTCCACGGTGTTGAGAAATCAATTTCCATGCCGTCGAAAGAAACTTTTTCGTCCTGACAGTGTTTTTCGATAAGGTCAGAGACGATATCTTCTGTGAGGTCCATCATGGTGTTGTAGTCAGCATATGCCTGGTAAACCTCCATCATAGTAAATTCAGGGTTGTGTCTGCGGCTTAGGCCTTCGTTTCTAAAGTTGCGATTAATCTCAAAGACTTTTTCCATTCCGCCCACGAGCAGTCTTTTAAGGAAAAGTTCCGGAGCAATACGCAGGAACAGGTCTAAATCGAGACTGTTATGATGAGTTGTGAAAGGCCTTGCAGCGGCACCACCTGCGACGGTCTGCATCATAGGCGTTTCGACTTCAAGAAAGCCCTTGCCCCTGAGATTTTCCCTGATATTTGAAATAATGGCACTTCTTGTTTTGAACAGCTCCATAACCTCGGGATTTGCCCACAGATCGACATAACGCTGCCTGTAACGCAGGTCAACATCGGCCAAGCCGTGGAACTTTTCCGGCGGCTGACAGAGACTTTTGCTTAAGAGAACAATGTTTTCTACCCAGATGGTAATTTCGCCGGTTCTGGTCTTTCCTAATTGTCCCTCGGCTCCAATTACATCGCCAAGTTCGAGTAGCTTGGCCAGTTCCCATTGTTCGGCTAAAAGTTTCTTACTCAAACCAAACTGGATCGTTCCGCTCGAATCCCTTATTGTTAGGAAGATCAATTTGCCTATGTCACGCAAGAGGATAATTCTTCCGGCACACTTGGCCCTTTGGTCTTCGCAGTCTTCTTTGTATGCAGATTTTATTTCAGATGCGGGGAGAGTGTTTTCGAACTTGGCACCGTATGGATCAATACCCATATCTTTAATTTTTTGTAACTTTTCGCGTCTTTGCTGTTCAAATTTATTTATCTCTTCTAAGTTAGCCAACTCAATTACCTTTCAAATTATTTAAAGCAACGTGGGTAACAAGTTACCCACCCTACAAACTGGATTCCTGCCTTCGCAGGAATGACAACCTCTCTATGTTGCCTATTTTTCTTACTATTACAAATTCCTATACCTTCAAGCTCCTCTTTGACCACTGCGTTATTTTAGCGGCTGTAATTTTTTATTTTATGGGGTTTTATTAAGTGATTTTTCAATAAGTTTTGTTCTTGCGACTAATAAGCCGACTGCCAACTGCGGGTCGGATTCGACGACCTCATCTACGCCATGTCTTTTCAGAGGGGTTTTCCCATTGTCGTGACCTGACTTTACGAGCACATCATTGTCTCTTCTTACGTCGAACATTTTTTTTACTTCATTGCTTCTAAGGACTACCTCGACATCCGGAGCAACTCCCCAATCCTCTCGGCCTTGTTTTTTCATAGCATCTTTGCTCTCAACCCTCTGGCCGGAAGGCAGATGATAGTAGGCCATGGTGTACTTGAGCTTGGCTGTATCTCCGGGGTAGTTAGTGATAGTCTGAACACTGCCCTTTCCATGAGTTCTCTGGCCGACCAGGGTTGCCCTTTGGTGTGTTTTGTCAGCAAGAGCACCGGAAACGATTTCCGAGGCACTGGCAGAGCCTGAATTGATAAGTACAACCAGAGGGTAATACGGATGAGTACCTTTTTTGTGGGCTGAGAGATACGTCCAGATTCCAAATCTCGGACGAGTAGTTACGACTAAACCGTCATCTATGAATTTGTCTGTAATTTCGGCAGCAGTACTGAGAAGGCCGCCGGGGTTGAATCGTAAATCCAGAATCAGGGCCTGCATCTTATTTTTTTCGAGCTGTTTGAGAACTTCTTCAAATTCTGATGAAGTTTTTTCAGAGAAATTGGTCATACGAATGTAACCGATCTTATTTTTGTCATCGATCACATATTGCCAATCCCCATCATCTAATCGCTGCCACCCCCTTATTGTGCGTACTGTTATCACGCCCCTTGTAATGGTGATTTTTCTTGTTTTATCTTCCGAAGGAGCTTTTACTGTAAGCGTCACATCCGTGTCCTTTGGGCCGGTAATATGACGGACTGCACAGGTTAAAGTCATATCCTTGGTCTCGATACCGTCAACTTCAAGGATAATATCGTCGGCATCCAGACCGGAAAAATATGCAGGAGTATCGGGAAGAAGACTTGATACGGTTAAAAAACCTCCCCTTTTAGATATCTCGATACCAATGCCGGTAAACTCATTTGTCATCATTTTGTCGAATTCTTTTACCTGCCTTGGCCAGATCATATTAGTGTACTGGTCCAAGGCTCCAAGGGCGGATTCGACAAAATTCGCAATAAGTATAGGTTCATGCATGTTAACGGTTTCTTTGTTCAGATCGAGTGTCTGCCGGAAAATGCTTTTGAATTTATCTTTGCTAATACCGATTAAGGAATTTTCAACTTCGTTGGTAATTTTATTTAGCCCATCAATCCAGCTTGAATATTTAGATTTATCAATTTCGAACTTGTTCGGGTCCGAGGCATTTTTGGTCATTAATACATCTGATAGCAGTTTGCATCGATCAATCGCTTTTTGAGCCATTTCCGAATAGCTCACCACTTTTACATGGCCGAATTTCAGGACATCGATTGTTTTTTCGAACATCAAGGCTTTTATACCATAGAAGCGTTCTTCGCTGGTTTCGCAGGGACTGTCCTCAAAACCGGCTGCTATGTTAGCTTTATCAAGCAACTGCTGGGCATAATCTTCATAGGAAGAGTTGTCTTTATCGATTGCCGTTAGCCATGTATAACATGAGATATACGCATCTAACCATTTGCCTTCGTTCTCAAGGTCGGAAGCAATGTTCTGAGATTTAATAATTATTTTTTTTACAAAGTTGTCTGCTAATAAAACAGGTTTATCCGTTTCAGCGGCATACTCGCCGGCTTTGGCAATGACAGAAAGAATGGTTGTTATATTGTTGACGTCATTGATGTCGTTAATATCAGAACTGTAGGTAATATCGTTTATATCTACCTTGCTCTGTAAATCTTCAAGTTCATCTAAATGTTCTTTAAATAAATCATATCTTACTTTTTCGCGGTCAGATTCAATTATTTTGTATTCTTTAATGACCTCGGATAACTGTAACACAGCATCAGTTCTGTTTTCCTGATACAGTATTGCATCCTGGGCAGCGTCGAAATCACCTTTGTAAATATAAAAACAGGCATTTTTGACGGGGTCGACATTGACTATGAGGGATTGATTTAGTTTGGAATTTTCTGCGGCAAAAACAGAGGACGTATTTAGCGAAAACAATAACACTAATATGATTATATTTTTTTTCATAGGATTAACTGCTAACATTAAAAAACCGGTATAGCCCCCGAGAAAACGAGGGCTAACCGATAAATATTTTTCAAATAAATTTTACATACACTCAGCGGCTTTTCCGGCACAGCCAAGAACATGCAGCTTATGCTTTACCATATCCTTAATAGCATCACGTCCCGGAGCCAGGTATTTACGCGGGTCGAACTCGCCCGGTTTTTCACAAAATACCTGCCTGATCTTAGCGGTAAGGGCCATTCTCAGGTCGGTGTCGATATTTACCTTGCAAACGGCCTTTTTTACAGCTTCGCTGATCGCAGATTCGGGTACACCCATAGCATTAGGCATATCGCCACCGTACTTATTGATCAGGTCTTTGAATTCCTTCAAGACGCTGCTTGAACCATGCATAACCAGCGGATAACCCGGCAACTTTGCAGCTATCTTATCAATTACGTCAAGTGCGAGCTTGGGTTCGCTTTTGAATTTGAAAGCACCGTGGCTTGTTCCGCATGCAACAGCCAAAGAATCACATCCGGTCTTTTCGATAAACTCAACGGCTTGATCGGGGTCTGTGAGATGCTTCATTACATCGTCATGGCTTAAGCCGACGACATCCTCTTCGATCCCGCCGAGCTGGCCAAGTTCAGCCTCGACAACAACACCATGATCGTGGGCATATTCAACAACCTTTTTTGTCATAGCGATATTCTCTTCGAACGAATAATGAGATGCATCAATCATTACAGATGTAAAGCCGTCATCAACACACTGCTTGCAAGTCTCAAAAGTGTCGCCATGATCAAGGTGCATACAAATCGGAATCTCGGGGTTTTCTGCAACTGCAACATCAATAATCGCTCTGAGATATGACATGCTCGCATAAGATCGGGCGCCTCTCGATATTTGGAGGATTAACGGTGCCTTTTCTTCTGCGATCGCACTGACGATACCTTGTGTGATCTCCATATTGTTTACATTGAACGCGCCAACCGCATAGCCGTTCTTGTAAGCCATTTCAAACATTTTTTTCGTATCAACCAACGCCATGATAATTCTCCTTTGTACTGACTAAAAAGTAATTTATTACGAGTTCTCAGGTTAATAACCTGCCGCCCCGCCCATACCTATATATCTTCTCTGGCCGATTGCCAGTTCCGGTACTCCCTGAGGCCATATACTAATAACTATCGCCTGTCTGTCAAGTGAAGAATCTGCGCTATATGTAAAACCGTATCGCATTCTGTGATAACTTCTTATCAGGGTAATATCGCTGCGAATATTTGCGCCGTAATCAAAATCAAACTGCTGGGCAAAAACAAGCGTATAACGAGGATCGAGGACATAAGTTGCGGCAAAAGTCAAGGCGTTTGACCCTTTTTCGTCTAAAATCTGCGTATTTCTCAAATACCGGCTTCCCAGATAATAGCTCAAATTTGGCCAGACCAGACGTGTGAAACCGATATTAAACTGATCGAAAACACCGCTTTGCAAATCATAATGCATATCGCTGAGAACGGCTGTAGTGTCGCTTACTCTCCAGATGTAATCGATTCCGAAATAATTCCGTTTTGGACCAAAATCTTCAAAACGTCCCAGAGAACTAATTAAATCACCATTAAATATCTCGGGGGCAGAAAAAACCCTCATCGGAACAAAAGGTTTTGCCCATATAAATCTGTCCGGGCCGGACGGCTGGCTTGCAGAATCGTTTACCCATGTTACTTCCGCATCGAGTCTCATCCAGTCAACGGTTTGCTCGTCATCACCGCTGCCCCTCTTTGTTTGTAACCGCTGGGCCAAAGCGATATTAAGTGTATCTCTTTGCTCGACGGCTTTATCATTTTCAACAAAAGTTACAGCCGTAATAGACGGTGAAACAATGTGCCTTATCTGGTTGAGGTCCCAGAGACGAGATTTTACATTCGGATAAACTTTCCAGAAAGAATTCGGGAAAAATCTTATGCCCGCTTCGCCAATCCAGGCCATGTCAGTACCGAATGAGCCGCTATTGGTGCCATCAACCAAAGTTCGAGTAAAGCCGCTTCTATCGTCATAAGCAAAAGTGCCCGCAACATAGGGAATTAGCTTATAACCATTTCTTTTAAGGGGCATATCAAGCTCTGACCTGGTATAAGCAAAAGAATATATGCCCTCGTCAATAGCTAACGTGTGCCTGTCGCCTATTCGCTGTCTCATACGGGAAATCTGGGAGTCATTATAAAATGTGAATTTGTCGTCAAATAAAGATTGTCCAACACGATGAAACTCGATAGTAGGAAACTCTTCGAGTTCGTCAGCAAAATCGTTGATCCTTGCTTTGCCAAGAAAAGACAAACCCCAGTTGTCCTCAATCCTTTTCAAATGCAGATATGTTTCACTGCCGGGAGAAGCATTAAACTCGTCACGGAAAAAAGATTCGAAAAAGTTTTCGTCGGAAATGTAATCAATGTTACTTGTAAGCTGCCAGTTAGATGGTAGGAACTGGCGGTGTTTCCATGCAAACCTGCCGCGTAACTCATTGTCAGGCTCAAGGTTTCTCCTGGTGGAATCACGGCCTAAGCGGTCATCACCCTTATCTTTGATCAAATAACTCGAGATAGCACCATAATAATCTTCTCTTTTGTACTCAATGCCAACACCGGCTCCAACGCCTCTTTTGCTGTAATAATCAAAATTAAACGTGCTTTCCATTCCCTCCGGCTCTGCATATCCGAGCAGGCGAGAAAGATACCAGTTAGTCTCAAGCGATGTGCCCAAGGTATTATCGTTTCCGATGCTAACTCTTTTTATGGGGAGATCGGCTCTTTGCATGTTAGTTTTCATAAAGGGGCGTTTCAGTATCGTTCTCTTGCCGTACTTCATTCTTACATCATACATTTCAGCCTGGAAGCTATCGTCCGAGAGTTTGCCGGCTTGCTCATCGATATCAGTAGTGTCGGTAATGAGAATTTTGGCTGCTGTCGCGGAAACCTGCGGCTTATAAAATTCGCTGGAGGTCAGGACGATGTCTTCGGCAGAGAATTTATTTTCGGCGATTTGCCTCAGCTTCGCGGCCCGGACATAAATCGGCATATTACGTTTGACATCAAAGGAACGCATGACGGCATTAACGGCAAGTGCATTTTTGTTTTCAAAATCGTAAAACATCTCGTCGGCACGTATAGTTCTTTTGCCTTCGGTGAGGAGAACATCTCCGGATAAATAGACTGCTTTTATATTATTTTGAGAATTAAGATTATCGTACTTGCCTTGTGTGTTAGGGTCATTCGATTTTGATGAATAGAAGATGACAGCATTATCCGCCATCAATTCGAGCAGACTGCCCTTCTCATCCTGCTTTTGCCAGATGTAGAAACGCTCGGTAATTATTGCTATCTCTGAGCCGTCATCCGCTGCAGCACTTTGAAGTTCAATGGGAGTGTCGGTAGCTGGGGCAATGCCTATCGGGTATGTGAACTTCGGAGCCTTAGCTGCTTTTTGTTCGACGGCGGTTTCAGCCGGAGGAACCTGACCCGGCTGGGTTGCGGTTTCGGTTGATGTGTTAGTGTCAGCGGTTTTTGTTTTAAATATTCTTGAGAAAAAAGATTTCTTTTTTTTGCCGGCAATTTTAGTTTCTTGCAGATCAGATGTTTTATCGGCTAACCCCGGCACAACCGCACCTGGCTGAATTACAAAAAGCGGCTTATCAGAGACAATCGATGATCGAGCCTGCTTGTAAAAATCCGTATCCCGCGGATCGAGGGTCTGCTTTGTATCGGCTGTAAGAAAAACTTCGCCATTGACACGAAATTGAAGGGTCATTTGAGAACCCCCGTCAATGCTGCGACTTTTTATCGCTGATATATGTTTATTTTTATTCTGAACAATATTCCCTTGCAGGTAGGCGTTCACCTGGTAATCGATGGAAGTTTTTCCGAGATATTGGGAGCCTACTGTTTCGAGCCATATAACGGCCTTATCAGCGGAGTAGGTGTCGGCACCGAATGCAAGCGAAACCTGCTGATCAAGGACAAATATATATTGATCAGTCTGCGGCTGATAGCTTGTAAGCTGTTCAGCTTTTAAGTGCAGATCTCGTCCTGAAAAATAGCCCGTGTCATTATTATTACCACAGAACGCAGCATTCGAGAGCAAAACAAGCAAAATAGCTGAAAATATTTTAATTTTTAGCATATAGTCATTCCGTTATTTAGTAACCTGAAATCCATTTGAATGGTTATTTGTGGAATTATAGCTACTTATCCGAGCAAAGCCAGTAAAAACCGCATTAATAATACTGGCAGCTTGATTTATTTTAGTAATTAATGTAAAAAACTCATAATATTCATACTTTTTTATAAATTATTGTCAAGGATGTGTATGTCAAACAAAAATATGTCTAAATACCAAAAAGATGTTATTTCGAATTATTACAATAATCTCGACACGATCATGCTCCAAAAACTCGGTGAATTAGTGACGGATATCTTTCTGGAAAGCAGCGATGCAAAAAAAGAAAAGCTATGGCAGCGAGCCGAAAAAGCTATGCAGAAACTAAAGATCAAGCCGGCTATCATCAAACATATAATGGAAAAAAAGGATATAGAGATATTGGCCAAAAACTTAAAAGAATGGCAGACCATGAAATAGCCTGCCGTTTCATTACAATCCAGTTTTTGTGCTGCTTATTTTAACCATTTTTTACCATTTCATTTATTGCAGCCAGTTGCCCAAGGTATGAATCATCAATTTGCCCCGAATCACTCAACGGCAAATCCCATGTAACTGTTCCACCGTTAATGTTTATATGTTTCGTCCAGGCGGTTACAAGCTCATTTGAGAACCTGGTCTTACCGGTGCCCCACCATTCACCGAGGAAGTTCAGAAAATGCAGCTGATCGCCGGAAATATCCGGGCCTAAATAATATTCCTTCCCGTCAAAAACTCTCACTCCGCAAGTCGGCAAAAAATAATCACACTCACCTGCAAGGTAATCCTCGTACTCGGTAGCCGGCATCAGCTGATCGCGATTCATACCAACCGGCCCTGTGTTATAGGAAATCAGCGTATCAGGGTTACCGGCTTTGAATGCTTTTGTGAAGAGTTTGAATTCCTGTTCTGATGAGTATTTCCCATCAATCCACCATGCCGATATCGAATCGCCCCACCTCTGCGACCACTCGGTAATCGCATCCTGCCAGGACTTTTGTGTCGAGGCGTCGTGCCGCCCTACTCCGGGAAGATAAGCACACTGGCGAATGCCTTTTGCTTTCATAGCCGCTGCACAATCCGCAACAAGGTCACGGTCAGAAAGTTTTCCGGAATTTTTCCCGATCAATTTTTCGTAAGTTTCATTTGGTGAACAGTAGTAGCCGCCGGCTTGACCTATTGTTATAAAGAAATAGGGAACGCCAACAGAGGCGAACTTATCGGCTAAGGCTTCTGCATCAAAGGAATCAACCTTTTTATTCCATTTGGCTGGCGTCATATCTTCCGGTACCTCAGCACTTGGCATATGAACAAGATAGTGCGTAAAAGCCCCCCACTTTGCATCACGAAGCCATTTAGTTTTGGGGTTAAGCTTTTTGGGGGTCTTTTTTACCGAATCTGCCGAAACTGAATTTTCCATGATTTGCACTCCTGCAGCAATTGCTGCTGACATCTTTAAAAAATCTCTTCGTTTCATTTTATTTCTCCTTAAGAAAGGAAATATTCATTAGAAAATACTAAAACAGCAAGAATCGTTAATCAATCAAATTCTGAAAATTATTCGAGTACCGCTTAAGTTTTAACTGACTGGGATTTTCTGACGGTTCCATATTTCGACCATTGCAGAAGCGGTTAATATGCAGACAAAGACAAAAATTACAGCCGGCAATGCTGTTTTTTCACTGAAATGCTCAAGTGCAAGAACAGTCCCAAGTCCGGCATTCTGCATACCGATCTCAATGGCGAGTGTCCGCTGGCGACGCGTACCCAACTTAAAAATAGAACCGACGCTGTACCCGGCTATCATACCGTAAATATTCAAAATCAGTACGGAAATTAATACAGATATTGTAAGCATTAGAATGTAGCTTTGGTTCAGTGCTATAACAAGGCTGCATATAAATATTATGAATGTCACGGATATCGCTGGAAAGATTTTCAAAATTTTATCTATTCTTTTGCCGAGCAAATACCTGACAGTCATACCTGCAAACAAAGGTAAAACTACCATTGATATTACACTAATGAACATAGGTAAAAACTTTACGGGCAGGTAAGATTTTGCCAGCAACAGGGTTAAAGCAGGTGTCAGTACCGGGCACAGGAGAGTAGAGACGGTGGTTAAAGAAACTGAATAGGCTGTATCCGCCCTGCCGATATAGCACATCACATTGCTCGCCATCGCACCGGGTGCGCAGGCCGTAAGAATCAAGCCAACTGCAAGTTCCGGTTCAAGTTTGAAAATCCTGGCTAACAAAAAAGCCCCTAACGGCATTATAATAAACTGCGAGACACAGCCGATCAGCACAATTACGGGTTTTCGTATGATATTCTTGAATTCATCACCGCTGACCGCAACTCCGATACCGAACATCGTTAATGCGAAGAAACTGCTCATGGCTGGCTTCAGCTTTACAAAGGGAGCGGGGAAATAATATGCTAAGATGCCGCCTATCACAACCCAGACGGCAAAATACTTAGTATAAAATGAAATCACATTGTCCGCAATTGACCTTTTATTTCCCATATCCAATCCCTTTAAGTAACCGCTCCAGCATCTCCATGGGCATACCCATTACGTTTGTAAAACTGCCCTCGATCTTCTCGACAAATTCGTCGCCGGTTTCCTGTATCCCATATGCACCGGCTTTGCCTTCCCAGTTTCCGCTTTGAATGTGCGATTCGATTTGTTGCAAACTCATTTTCCGAGGGTAAACTACGGTAATATCGCTTTGGATTATTTTGGTACTATCACATAGCCTTATAATCGCAAGTGCGGTAATCACTTTATGTGGACAGCTGAAAAGCTTTGTCGTTATCTCTCTTGCATGCTGGGAGTTTTCCGGCTTACCGATTATTTCACCTTCTAAATCAACGATGGTATCGGCTCCAATCGTTAGGTTTTGCGGAAATTTCGAGGCTACATCCATAGCTTTCGCCTCTGCAAGTTTTTTTGCATACTCTGCCGGTTCGATATTTTCACAGCCGTATGAAGCTTCATCTATTTGTGCAGGTACAACAGTAAAATCATAGCCCCATTTTTGCATAAGCTCTTTGCGGCGAGGTGACGCAGAAGCCAGGATAATCGACTTTTGATTTTCCAAAATAATAACTCCATTTATTTCAATTGGATTTTGTAGCCGATCTTCCGGCAAAAACGGCGGTATTCTGATTCCAATTCGTTTAAGTCTTCGGTGATATAATCTCGGAATAATTTTTTGCCGATGAATTTGTTCCAGCCTGTTGTAAGTCTGATGTTCCGGTCAGCAGCTATTTTAGCTTCGTGCGAGGATAAAGGCCACTTGCCATAAAGACCGTCAGCCAGCATCGCCCTGTAGTCATCAAGGTGACTGCCGAAACTTTCCTCACGCAAGAACCTCACCAGGGCATAAGACTGGGCATAAAAAGCCCCAACAGAATCCTGACTATCATGAGTAAGTACCTCTCCGGGATTTAGTTCAATAAGCCGCTCAAGGGCTATCATGTTATTATTTGTGATTGTTTTTTTCAGGGAATAAAGCCTGCCGTAGTTTTTCGCCGGTTCAAAATAATAAAAACCGTCCCTGCAAACACTTGTCTCGAACATCATTGCTATACCCTCGTCAAGCCAGCTTGGAAGCCGGTATTTAAAGTGTCTGCTATTAAATTGATGCCAGCCTTCATGCCCAAGAACAGAAAAGGTTTTTTCCCGCCCTATATTATATACCACACACGAACCATTAGCATAATACGCACCGCTTTTAATCTTTTTGTATAAATCCACATCCGTTTGTGTAAAGTCTTCCGTAAAATCTTCCCACTGCCTTCTTGTGGCGAAAAGATAAATTTTCAAATGCGACGAGGATTCTACCGGTTCGCCGATCTGGCTGTTATAGCCCCTGTAGCATGACTCGATAAATCCTGGCACTTCTGATATCATTAGCGGCTCAAGCAGGGTTGTATATATATCATAATGACGTGTCTGGATTTTCAAACCGCTGCCATAAGGGCTTTGCCATTGGGTAACGGAAGTCAAGGCCGGCAGCTTAAGACTTTCAAGATAGCCGATCATTCCCTCGGCAGAATTCATCTTTGCATATGGATTTAGAGAATCAGAAGAATCTGCGCCGTCACAGCCGCTCAGAAACAACAATCCTATAGCTAAAAAATATATATCTTTTCTTATCATTAACGCCCTTCCTGAAGCAATAATTAACAATTAAACCAGAAAGGGCATAATAACAGCACGAAGTAAGTATTCCAAATATTTTCTTGTTATAAACCTATACCGAAAAGAAAACGCCGTGTTAACCAAAAAATCACTATTCAGTATCCAGCAGCTGTATTTTTTTCGCAACAAGTAACGTCGGCTGTGCAATTTCTATATATTTTTTCAGCTGATGGTATTTATTAATAGCCGACTCTGATGACTTTATACCGCTGTAACTATTGACAATATTTGCATATATCTCCAAAGCAGCAACAGGATCATCTTCTTTCAGCATATCCGCATTTCTAATCATATTGTTTATATTATTGTCAATGCAGTTAATTATCTTTTTAGCAAATTGACTGTCTGCATCGCTGGCGTAGGATGCTATTTTTTGGTACGCCTTAGAAAAGTCTTTCCCGCCGTAAAGCTGCTTCTTATACTTTTTAAATTCTCCAAGATCGACCCCTGCAAGCAAAGGCGGACCTGCCCTGTCAAGTGCTTTGGAAATAGTCTTTTCAAATGATTTATCCCACGGAAAACCCTTCCAGATCACAAATCCATTATGGTCTATCACAAATGCCGTCGGGTAACAGGTAACCCCAAACCAGTCAGCCGTTCCCCTGTCAATCGCAACGTGATAGTTAATACCCTTTTCTTTTATAAAATCACGAACCAAATCCGCAGAACGATCCTGTGATATTGAAACAAACACCAGGCCCTTCGGACTGTATTTATTGTTGAGTTCAATAAGGTGCGGAACAAACTCTACGCAGGAATGACACCATGTCGCCCAGAATTCAACAACAACAACCTTTCCCCTTAAATCCTCTGCATCAAGATTGGCACGTGTTATCCATTGGTCAACGACAATATTCGGAGCATTTTTCCCGATAAGATTACCTGCGAATAAATTCGCTGCGTACACAAGCATTATAAAAAAAACTACAAGCTTCCTTGCATTCTTCATAGAGTCTCCTTTACTGGCTTAAAATAAAAAATATTTCTAAAACCTCACTGTAGCAGAATTAAACCGTGACATTCAAGTAGAGCGGCCTATACGGGTAAATATTATTCGTCAGAAAAGGATAAAGAGAATTAGCGGAAATGATCAAAATTTTGCAGCAAAGGAGATGTCGCAATATAAAAAAACTGTCTAAGCACATTATTTACAGCCTCTTATGCCCCCCGCGGCTGTAACAAGAGCTTAGACAGGACTACTCACCGTATCTGCTTATATAACCCTAAATATGTAATTTCTAAGAACTACTCTATAGGCATAAAGACATAAGTTTTTTGCCTATAAACCCAATAGCAAAAACCACTATTCAAAGAACTTTGTAGCCTCTGTTTCTTCGACGATCCTTGTCAGCTGGTCGGAATTCATGTTTACACGAAATCTCATATCGCCCTGACCGAGAGCTTTAACTTTAACACGCCAGGCAGCTGTAGCTTTCGGCGCAAGACTCTTTAACGGCGAGAAGCTCAGTTTACTGCCTTCTAAAACTCCCTGTGTCGGACCGGTAGAAGAAACATACGACATATTGTCCTCGAACATGCAATCAACGCTTATGTTTGTATCTGAGGACGAACCCTGGTTTGTCACAGTAATAATATAGGTTTCCTCCTGCCCAACTTCAATGGGATCAGAGACATCTACAACCTCAAGAAGAATGGCTGAAATTCCAGACAACATTGTTTTCATCGATTCGCTGACCATATCCGCACAATAAGCATTCGCCTGCGTTCGGGTAATGAGTGCACCTTCCTGGGTCGAATGAATGGTCATTTGAATCTTCTTAGAGGTATTGGGCTCAAGAGTACCAAGATTCCATGTAACCTTACCCGGAGAGCTTCTGGTAAAGACGCCTCCCGATGTGGCATTGTCAAATTGAACCTCCTCAGGAACCATAGCTTCGACAATGGTATCTTTGGCTATTCCATCACCTTTGTTAAAAACCGTAAACTCATACACCAAAGAGCGTCCCAAATACTGCTTCTGTGGGCCCTTACCAGATATTGCTAAAACGGGCTGGGTCACGTTCGTAATAGGAACGTTGGATTCAATAGTTTGGTTTCCGACCATGGCCATCGCCCTGCTGCTATACTCTCCGACCTTGCTTGCATCAACCATAATGCTGAACTCTCTCGATTCTCCCGGGCCGAGTGACTCAAGGCTGAAAAGGGCTTCGGATAAACCTTCAGATGTCATAAGACCCTGCTCAAAAGCATCCTTTATCTCGATCCCGCAAGCATAACCGTCACCGGTATTTGTAATAACATATCGCAGCGGTATCCTGTCGCACATGATAGCCTCGGTAGCTGCGAATTTTGTCAGTCTAAGCTTCGGCTCGACAACATTTATCTTCGCACAAATGGGACTATCGTAAGTTACTTCCGCACAACTTGAAACAGTTCCGATAGATTCCGCCACCGCACTGACCATTATCACTTCAGATGCTTTTGGCCCAAGCGTGCCAAGGCTCCAGATAGCCTGGCTTTCAGTCATCTCATGAACCTCCGGAGTCGAACTGTTTATTTTCAAAAGCCCCCGAATTGAATCCTTTACCATCACGTTATCAAGCTGGCGATTTGTCATATTGGTAACTTTGATCTGGTAATCGAAAGGCTCATTTGTACGAACTTCGGTAGGTGCCATTTTTTCCACTTTTATAGCAGTACCTTTTACTGCGACAGGAAAAGTCTGACTTGTCCTTTCCATAGCCGCCGCTGCACAAGGACTAATTGGCTCACCTTTTTTCCATTTCCAGTGTGTCGCACACTTCTGATCAGGATCGCCGCCCCAGAACTTTGTCCATGAAGAGCAACTGCAACCTTGCACCAGCAACCCAAACATCAGCAAAGTTAAACACAATAATAATACTTTCGTCCTCATTTTAACGAGCCCCCTTTCAAAATAATATCATTTCTTTCATTAAGACTAATGACCTAAGGACAATTCTATCCGAAACCAATATTAGGTCAATCAGGGAAAAACCTGTTTGTGAAATAGGTATAAGCAGAAATATACTTTAGGAGAGAAGACTAAGGACTTGTAAATGAATAGACATATATCAGAATATTGACTTAAAGTTTCCTCCGAACACCTCAGCTGTGAACAGGTAAACTTCCGTACCCTTTTGCTTCCATGCATCCGGCGACAACCCGGCTTTGTGGGAACAGCAAAAACTCAAAAATTCTTCCTTGTCCCAGACGGTCTCCTCGGCGACCTGCGGCAGGAAACAACCGCAAGCACCCCCCCTTTTTATGTAAATACCATCAATTCCAAGCCGTAAACTCAATGGCTCATTTGTTAATTTAAGCTCTGAGAGCACAGATATCTCTATGTCGATTTGTTCAAGCTCGTCAGCTGTAATACGATCCGAAAAAAATCTCGCATCTTCCACAGCCGAAGCCTTAGCCATATCCGCAATTAATTCTATCAAGGGCTTTTCCGATACAAACTGGCCTATACAGCCGCGTAATCGCTCGCCATTTTTCAAAGTCACAAAACAACCACATAGAGCCGTCAACTCAGGATCATCGGAATTTACACGTTCAACTTCACCACCTCTTAAGACGGAAACGATAGTGTCTTTGGCAACTTTTAATAAAATTTGTCTTTGTTCAGAATCCATCTTTTTTTAACCTCCGAAAGCATGTCCAAGCTTTTTTATCACTAACGCCGCAACAGCAAGTAAAATAATAACAATAACAGTTGCAATATTGAAATATTTTTCAATTAAATCACGTGCCCTTTGGCCAAGAAAATAAAACAGCAAAGACTCACCACCAAAACGAATTGTCCTGAAAACTATGCTTATCCCGATAAATTTCCACACCGAAACGCCAGCCATACCGCCCAGCCAGCTGAACAGCATATAAGGAACCGGCGTTAATGCGGAAATTGCGATTGCCCAGAAATCGTATTGCTGGTAAAGCTCAAGAGCTTTTTGGGCTTTGCTTGCAAAATCAAACGGCCCGAGACTTAACATCTCAAAAAACGAAATCACCCTCTCGCCACCAATAGCAATCCCGAGACAGAAAGCTATCGTACCTCCAAGAACCGAAAATAATGAACAAATCAACCCGTAGCGAACAGCCTTTTTAGGCTTACCGAGACTAAGACCAATAACAAGGACATCGGCTGGTATCGGAACACAAATCGGTTCGGTTATAGCTAATAAAATCAATGCCAGAACACCAAAACGGGTATCAGCCCAATGGATAACCCAGTTATAAAGATGCTTATGCCAGTGCCACCATGCCGCCTGCCGGGCGTTTTCGGTATTGTAATTTTCTTTCATTATTTACCTAAGTTTTAATATTCACAGCTTTTATTCTTTGTTATCATACGACTATAATATGTTATCTGCTATTTTAATATAGGAACATTAAAAGTTTTGCAATACACGAAATTTGAATCTCAAGAACAGTTCACCTGGCATGGCGACAAATTGATCGTCAGGGCACCGGCAAAAATCAATATATACCTATTGATAGCCGGAAAAAGACCCGATGGATTTCATGAAATAGATACGTTGATGTCCAAAGTAAACTGGTACGATGAACTGACAATTGAAAAACGCAGCGAGCCAGGGATAGAAGTAAGATGCACCGGAACATACTGGGCACCGGAGGGAAAAGAAAATCTGATTTACAAAGCGTGCGAGCTGATTTATCAAAAAATTAACAAAAAACCCCAAATAAAAATCACCCTGAACAAAAAAATACCAGCCGGCACAGGACTCGGATCCGCAAGCAGTGATGCTGCAGCAACGTTATTAGGGGTCAATAAATTCTCTAAATTAAACCTGAACAGCCAGAACCTTGTTAAAATAGCCGCTAATCTCGGCAGCGATGTTGCTTTTTTCCTGGATGGACCATCAGCACTGTGCACGGGCAGAGGCGAAAAAATTAAAAAAATCCAAAAAATGTTTGATTTTTCCGCCATTTTAATTATACCTAAGGTAAGAGTTTCAACAAAAGTTGTATATGAAGCTTACATTCATGATAAAAAAGTGTACAAAAACTGCAAAGAGGAAGTCGAAAGGCTGATGGGAACCGAGGACTATCATTCCATTTCTCGCAAATGTTATAATATGCTCGAAACAGCATGTTTTGATGTATATGAAAATCTTTCTAACTTAAAATTTAAACTCCAATCCGCAGGTATAAACCCTGTTTGCCTTAGCGGCAGTGGTTCAGTGATGTATAGTTTGTTAAAGAAGAAGGATGTTTTAAAATTAGAGGAATATCAAAGGATGATAAAAAAATGTGTTGACTGCGAGAGTGTGATCGTCAGCAACAACAGATGGTAAACTTTTTTTGTGAGGCAGAAAAATGGAAATAAGTGAAGTAAGAGTTAAGCTAATAGAGAACAAAGACGACAGATTGAAAGCATTTTGTTCAGTAACCTTTGATAATGAATTTGTTGTTCGCGACATTAAGATTATTGAAGGTACCGGCGGGTTTTTTGTTGCAATGCCATCGAGAAAGATGAGTGATCATTGCGACAAATGCGGCGGGAAAAACCATTTAAGAGCAAAATTCTGCAATAATTGCGGTGCAAAGCTCAAAGAAGACAGAACTAAAGTAGATATTAAAGGCAGGATTAAGCTTCATGCAGATATTGCTCATCCCATCAATGCTGATTGTAGGAATAAAATCCAGGAAACTGTTACAGAGGCTTTCAACAAGGAAGTAGAAGATTCAAAAAGTCCGGATTACAAACCTGCTAATGATATAGGTCTTGACGCTGATGAAGATATTCCGGAAGTAATATAAAAATAGCAGATGAAATACAATTTAAGGCCCATTCTTATATTTGGATGGGTTTTTTTTGTTAACTCGTGATATCTTCGAGTACCTTGTCTAATACAACATCTAGTCTCTTCGTAACGATGTAATCACCATTATTTAGCTGTTGCCGTACTCCAAGAACTTTCTTTTTACGGACTTCTGGCAGCATCGCTATTTTCTTTAAAACCTGCCCGATAGAAGTGTTATTGATATTTTCGAGGATTTGCTCCATCACAAGATCATCTTCACCCATTAGGTTATTGGCTTGTGAATCACTTAAATTATAACTATTTTCGTCAAAGTAATCTTTTTCGCTCATTTCAATCAATCCTATTCGCCCGATAATAAACCACAATATATAGTATAGGTATTTCTGCCAAAATCTTAACTTTTCCAAATCAATATTCCTATCGACATAAGAAAACTCCAAACTTTAAGAAACTTTTTAAAAAACTTAACTCCTTTAATATAAAGCAGAAGCCTTCTGTAAAACACATAAATCTATATAAAACAATGATTTACGCTCATTGTTTTCTTGCAATCTCCTCCATTTTGGTTATAATGTAAGTTATTCAACCACAAATACTTACACCCAAAACAAAGGAGTTTTTATCAT
>JADHXY010000012.1 GCA_016782755.1 Phycisphaerae bacterium
ATGCGAATTTGCCGTACTGGGCCTTGTCTATCAGGCTTTGCGGATGCTCAATACGAACACCTATTGAAAAGGGCTTTGCTTCTATAGGTATGTCCAGTTGGGCCAGCATTTCGAATGTGTCCCTTGCGCTGTGTCCCAAAGCGAGCACTATTGTGTTCGTCTCGATAGTTTCAGATTCGTTAACAATTGCGCCGACAACTTTGCTATCTTTTATTTTAATACCTGTCAGTTTTGTTTCAAAGCGAACCTGTCCACCTAACGAGATGATTTTATTGCGAAGGTTCTTTACAATCTTAACGAGATTGTCTGTGCCAATATGGGGCTTGGCCTGATAGAGTATTTCTTCTGGTGCCCCGGCTTTTACAAATTCTTCAAGAACTTTTCTTGAACGGTTATATTTATCCTTTATCTGGGTAGTGAGTTTGCCATCGGAAAAAGTGCCTGCTCCACCTTCACCAAACTGGACATTAGATTCCGGATCAAGCTGTCCCTTATGCCAAAAGTTTTGGACATCCTTTACTCTTGAGCTGACTTCCTTTCCTCTTTCTATCAGTACAGGCTTTGCGCCCAGTTGAGCAAGGATCAAGGCAACAAAGAGGCCGCAAGGGCCGCTTCCAACGATAACAGGACTCGGGCCGTGTATATTGCCAACTTTTGGTAGCTGGTAATCCATACAAGGCCCAGTGGAAATCCGAATGTCTTGCGAAAATCTGGACAGCAGTTCAGACTCGTTCTTTAGTCCCACATCTATCGTATAAACAGCCACAATATGGTTTTTACGCCTTGCGTCTATGGATTTGTGGATTATAGTAAAGTTGAGGAGTTGCTGCTCTGGAATACCCAGACGTTCCAAAATGCTACCGGCCAGGGCTTCTTCCTTGTGGTCGAAGGGTAATGTTATGTCTCTGAGTCTGATCATAAGTTTAAATTTTTCAGTGAATTAATGTTTTTTCAATATAGCTAAATATACAGGGCGCATGATCTCCACTCAAATCAAAAATGGTAACCGTTCACACATTTTTTTATAAAAAACCGGAAATGTCAAAATAGGCAACTTGCGCTTTTGTTTGCGCTATGTTAAAAAGGGAGGTATGAATGCAAAAGATTGGTTAATTGAAAAGCAAGCTGAAGAAATAAAGATGTTCAAGGAATACATAAAAGTTCTTGAGCAAAAAACACAGCTACTTGAAGAAAAGATCGCTCGCCTTGAAAAGAACTCGTCCAATTCATCCGAGCCGCCTCTAAAGCTCTTGTCTTTAACGGTGACCCATGATGCAAGAGTCTTATCGGTATTCGCAGCGTGAGCCGCACAGGCCATTACTAATACCATTGTTCCAATAACTATTCATTTCATTTGTATTCTCCCTATTACTTAATCTGACATTTCCCATTTAAATGGTTAATACGACAACGTTTTTCAACGCTACTAAAACTCAATTCGTTTGTCAAATTTTGCCTGAAAAATGCGGGTCAATAATAATTATTATGTTCTGGCAGTAAAAATCATATAGTTTTGACCTTAGGGAACCTCTAAAAATTCATTTTGGCGAACAAGCGAATCTTTTTGATTCCGGCTGGCGTAAAGAAAAAGCCGCCTTAGCTTCTGCTAAAGCTAATTTTCTTTCCTTGCCGGAAAACAATCCCGACATATCGGGACTACTTGTCGCTCAAAAGCAATTATTAGAGCTACCCCTTATTTTTGAAGAGCTATTGTAAAAAAAATGAAATTGGTGGAAAAGAAGCCTTTATTTTTGTAAATTAACCGCTTAGGTTTGTAATTTTTAGTAACGTGGTATTTCAGGAAGATTTATGAAACCCAAGCAGGTTGAAGAATTCAAGGTCTGGCTCAAAGATTATATATCAGATTTTTATGGCGATGACGAGTTTATAAACGCAAATATCAAGCTCAAGGAGGATCATAGTTACCGTGTCTGTGAGGAGATGGATTATTTAACAGCATCTCTCGGACTTGACGACAATATGCGAAGAATCGCATACGTGAGTGCGTTATTTCACGATCTTGGAAGGTTTGGGCAATTTGTCAAATGGCGAACCTATGCCGACAGCAGAAGCGAGAGTCATGCTGAGCTTGCTCTGGATGTGATTAGTGAAACCGGTATTCTTGCCCGAATCGATAGTCGCGAAAGCAGTTTGATAATAAAGGCCATCAAATATCATGGCATAAAACAACTTTCCGATGGCCTTGATGACGATGAATTATTGTTTTGTAAACTTCTCAGAGATGCCGATAAGCTTGATATCTACTACGTTGTGATAAAATATTACGGCGAATACGAAAAGGATCCGGACGGCTTTAAGTTGGAACTGGAGCTTCCGGATATTGGCGGCTATACAGACGAGGTGATCGATGAAATACTGGCTGGCCGCCGCGTTGATTATATAAAACTTCGCAGCTGGAACGACATGAAGCTCCTGCAGCTCGGCTGGGTTTATGATGTGAATTTTAATGCCGCCATGCAGCGTATTAAGGACAGAAGGTATCTTGAGAAAATATTGCACTATATGCCGGAAGACAAGAGACTCGAAAAGGTTAAGGATAAACTTTTTAAATATGTTAATCGAAGGTTAGAAAATGAAAGGTAAATTATGAATAAGGTAATTTTGCAGACAGAGATTGAAGGAATGGAGCCTGTAAGGGGGAAGGTCCGTGATATATACGACCTTGGCGACAAATTGCTGATAGCGGCCACTGACAGGATTAGTGCCTTTGATGTGATTATGTCTAACGGCATTCCGAATAAAGGGGTTGTGCTGACACAGATATCAAAGCTCTGGTTCGATTTTCTTGGCGATGAAATAGAGCACCATTTAATCAGTGACGACGTAAATGATTTCCCAAAACCGTTTTGCGATTATCCCGATCAGCTCGCTGGCAGGACAATGCTCGTACGCAAGGTTAAAACACTGCCTGTTGAGTGCGTTATTCGCGGATACTTAGCTGGTTCCGGCTGGAAAGAATACCAGGCCGATGGCACTGTTTGCGGCCACAAGCTGCCGGCAGGACTCAAGCAGTGCAGCAAATTGCCCGAGCCGATATTTACTCCAGCCACAAAAGCCGAGATAGGAGACCATGACGAGAATATTGATTTCGACCGCTGTGTCAATATAATCGGCAAAGATGCAGCCGAATATGTTCGCGATAAGAGCCTCGCAATATTCGCTAAAGCCAGTGCATACGCCCAGACCAAGGGCATAATCCTCGCTGATACAAAGTTCGAGTGGGGCATTGTCGATGATAAGATCATTCTCATCGATGAGGTTCTGACACCGGATTCGTCACGATTCTGGCCGGCTGACAAATATGAGGATGGAAGAGACCAGGAGAGTTTTGACAAGCAGTTTGTTCGTAACTATCTCGAAAGCATTAATTTCGATAAATCGGGTTCAGGAGTTGAACTGCCGGACGACATTATCGAAAATACAGCCGCGAAATATATCGAGGCTTATGAACTGCTGACAGGTGAAAATTTTAACTTCTAATGGATTGGCACTTTTCCCGAGATCAAAAAACGGCCAGTTATTGATACTGGTCGTTTTTTATAGATTCCATGCCTTAGCAAAAGCCGCAAAGCTGCGATCATAAGTTTTTTCTACTTCATCAGGAAAGCAGCATCCGGGTAGCTGTTTCATCGAAAGATGGTAACTTAGACATTCACAGCACACCCCTTTCTTGTCACAGCCGGGATATGAGCAGTTACAGTGTTTGAGGTTTTCTTCTTTTTTACATTCCATAACCGACAACTCCTTCACAAACTTTTTTCAATTCATCACTTTATAAACTTCACCGCCGCAGTCAAAACAGTACCAGGGCCCAAGTTTTTTTGCAATTTTTATCCAGAAAATAACCCACAAACCGCAGGTAAGAAGAGTAAGCAAAACATTCGGCAGTATATTTGTTTTTTCTCTTACCACGGGCACCTGTTTGAGGCATTTGCCGCAGTAGCCGCTTGCTTCTTCATAAATTGTTAATTTCAGGCTCATATCATAAAAAAGCCGCTGACGTTTTCGGCCAGCGGCTCCAAACGACCAATTATTATTGAGCAACTATTTCAGCAACGAGATCGCCTACTTCGGTAGTAGAATATCCCATTTTGCCGGCTGCAAGCGATTTGAGTTTATTGGCAGTGATAAATTTCACAGCTTCTTCGATTTTTTCAGCCGCTTTTTCTTCGCCTAAGGTCTGAAGCATCATACCAGCTGCACAAATTGCTGCAAGCGGATTAATTACATTCTGTCCGGTGTATTTAGGTGCGCTTCCGCCTATCGGCTCAAACATGCTCACGCCTTCCGGGTTGATATTGCCGCCGGCTGCGATGCCCATCCCGCCCTGAGTTATCGCACCAAGGTCGGTGATGATATCGCCGAACATGTTGCCGGTTACGATAACGTCGAACCATTCTGGATTCTTTACCATCCACATGCATGTTGCATCGACATGGTAGTAGTCTCTGCGAATGTCGGGATATTCCTTTTTGCCCATTTCATTAAATGCTCGTTCCCACAGATCGTAGATGAACGTCAGGACATTAGTTTTACCGCAAAGAGCGAGGGTATTTTCCTCGCCAACGCCACGGGCTTTTTTGCCGAACTTTCTGGCATATTCAAAAGCATACTTGAGGCAGCGATCCACCTGGAAGCGATTATATACAGCCGACTGGACAGCCACTTCGTTTGGAGTTCCCTTCAGGGTGAATCCGCCGGCACCGGTATAAGCGTCGCCTGTGTTCTCGCGGACAACAACATAATCGATATCTTCGGGTCCTTTGTTTTTGAGCGGTGTTTCTACGCCTGGGAAAAGTTTCACAGGACGAAGGTTAATGTATTGATCGAGTTCGAAACGGGCCTTTAGCAGAATACCTTTTTCGAGAATACCCGGTGCTACGTCCGGATGACCAATCGCGCCCAGCAGGATTGAATCGAACTGGCGAAGTTCTTCAACGCCTGAATCGGGGAGAGTTTCGCCGGTTCTTTTATATCTTTCGCCGCCGAAATCAAAATCGGTCAAATTAACTTTAAAATCAAACTTTTCTGCAGCAGCTTTCAATACCTTTACAGCCTCTGTGATTACTTCCGGGCCTGTACCATCACCCGGCATTACTGCGATATTGTAACTTTTTGACACTTTTTTGTCTCCTTGAATTCTAAAACTATCGTTCATTTTTTGGAAATATGGTTTAATAAACCACCATCGGCGATTATCTCTAACGCAAAATTCGGTAATGGATTGAAAGAAATATCATTACCACTGGTCAGGTTTTTAATCAAACCTTTTTTGTAATCTATTTCCAGCTCGTCACCGTCTTTTATTTTCTCAAACACGTCCGGCAGCTCTATCAGGTAAAAGCCGCAGTCGATAGAGTTGCGGTAAAAAATCCTGGCAAATGTTTTCGCGATAACGGTCTGTACCTTTGCACCGCGAATTGCCCATACAGCGTGTTCACGACTGCTGCCGCATCCGAAATCTTCACCCGCAACGATTATATCGCCGGCTTGGGTCTTTTTAACAAAATCTACATCGAGGTCTTCCATACAGTGGGTCGCCAGTTCCGCTTCGTTGTCAGTATTCAAATAACGAGCCGGAATAATCTCATCCGTATTTACGTGGTCTCTTTTATAAACATGTGCTTTTGGCATTTTATATCCTTCTAAATATTTTTTTTCAACTCTTTTAATTTATTCTCGATACTCCAGTTTATATATTTTTTTACATACGTTGCCCAAACATAAATTGCGCAGGCAACAAGCACGAATTCGCAAATCCACATTTCAGTATTATTTATCCCTATAGCAACTCTTAAATTTAACAATGCCGCAAGGGTCAAAAGTATCGGAGATAATATCGCACTTTTTTTCATAATTTCGCCTCAATCAATACTATATATATTTCCTACAGTCGGTCAATTTTCCTTCGACGGCGCTGGCGGCGGCTGTGGCTGGACTGGCGAGGTAAACTTCGCTCTTAGGACTGCCCATCCTGCCGACGAAGTTTCGGTTAGTTGTGCTGACGCATTTTTCACCAGCTGCTAAGATTCCCATAAATCCGCCCAGACATGCTCCGCAGGTCGGAGCGCTTATCACACAGCCGGCATCGTAGAAAATATCGAACAATCCTTCGTCCTTTGCCTGTTTCCAGATAACAGGAGTGGCTGGGATGATGAGGGTTCTTATCGCCACCTCTTTACCCTTAATAATATTAGCGGCAATCCTGAGATCTTCTATTCGGCCATTGGTACAGCTGCCGATATACGCCTGATCCATTTCCATACCCTGACATTCGCCGATTGCAACTCCGCCGCTTGGCAGATGCGGCAAGGCGACCATAGGTTCGATTTTTGAACAATCAAACTCTTCGACAGATTCATATTCGGCATCCGCATCGGATTCAAAAACCGTATAATCTTTTTTGTCGGTAAGATGCTCATCGAGATATGCCTTTGTTACATCGTCAAAACCGATGATTCCATTTTTGCCGCCGGCTTCGATGGCCATGTTCGTAATGGTCATTCTTGCTTCCATCGACATATCCGCAAGGGTCTCGCCGACAAATTCCATCGCCTTATAAATCGCGCCGTCTGTACTTATCCTTGCGATAACCGCCAATATAACATCCTTGCTGTAAACGCCTTTGCCGAGCTTGCCGTTGAGTACGAACTTGATTGACTCTGGCACCTTGAACCACAACTGACCGGTGGCGATAGCAGCCGCCAGATCAGTAGAACCGATACCCGTACTGAAAGCCCCGAATGCTCCATATGTGCAGGTATGCGAATCGCCGCCGACGATTACTTCACCCGGCCTGATATGGCCTTGCTCGGGCAGAAGGGCATGACAAACACCGGCACGACCGAGTTTATAATAATGTTTGATTTTCTTTTCCTTTGCCCATGTGTCAAGCCGCTTATGAAGCTCTGCACTTTTAATATCTTTTGCCGGCTGAAAATGGTCAGGGGTGACGACTATCTTTTCAGGGTCAAAAACCTTATCGATACCTTTTTCCTTTAGCATCGAAATCGCCGGCGGTGTCGTCACATCATGACACATAACGATATCAATATTTGCATCGATCAAATCGCCTGCTCTTACCTTGTCTTTGCCTGCTGCTCTTGCTAAAATCTTTTCTGTAATTGTCATTGCCATAAATATACCCTTAGACTTTCAATAATAAATATCCGTCAAAGTTCAGCTTTCATTTACTGCAGCAGAAGCCATCCTGTTAATAGAGTCAATGTATGCTTTTGCACTTGCTTCTATAATATCGGTCGAAGCACTTCTGCCTATATATATTTTGCCGTTTTCAGTAATTTTTACTGTTGCCTCACCGAGAGCTTCCTTACCGCCCGTAACAGCCCGGATCGAATAATTTTCAAGCTTAGCCGTTACCCCTGTAGCTTCCCGTATCGCCTGGTAAGCCGCATCGATAGGCCCGTCACCTTCTGCCGTTGCGGTTTTTATCTCACCTTTGACAATAACTTTAACCTCAGCAACAGGAGCTTTGTCGGTTTCGCTGACAACTTTCAGATATTCAAGCACATACGTCTGTTCTATTGTATGAATTTCATCGTTTATAATAGCCGCAAGGTCTTCATCGAAAACTTCCTTCTTTTTGTCGGCGATAATCAGAAATCGCTGGTACACCTGCTCAAGTTCATCCGTTGATAGGTGGTAGCCCATCTCTTCGAGCCTGTGGCGGACTCCATGTCTGCCGGTGCGTGCTGTTAATACAACCTTGCTGCTTGGGGAACCCACGTCTTCTGGTTTCATTATCTCGTAAGTTTCACGTTTCTTCAAAAAGCCATCAACATGTATTCCAGAGCTGTGAGCAAAAGCATTTTTTCCAACGACAGCCTTGTTTACGGCAACTTCGATACCAAGCATATCGGCGACCATTCGGCTGGTACGATAGAAATGTTTGCTTTCGATATTCGTTTCGATATTGAAAAAGTTTTTACGGGTCCGAAGTGCCATGACAATTTCTTCCATAGCCGCATTACCTGCACGTTCTCCTACGCCGTTTATAGTACATTCGACCTGCCTGGCTCCATTTAACACGCCAGCAAGAGAATTCGCCACAGCCATTCCAAGATCATCATGACAATGCACGCTGATGGTAGCTTTTTCTATATTAGACACCCTTTGTTTGATATTTTTTATTAGTTTCCCGAATTCGTCCGGTATAGCATATCCTGTTGTATCGGGAATATTCAGCACGGTTGCTCCGGCATTGACGACAGCTTCGAGCACCTGATAAAGATACTCAGGATCGGCTCTGCCGGAATCTTCGGCGTAAAACTCCACGTCATCTGTATATTGCCGTGCGCGTTTGACAGCGGCTACCCCCATCTCGATAGCTTTGGCCTTCTTTTCTTCAAGCGTTTTTCCATATTTGTCATCGCTAAACTTTCCGGAAATGTGTATATCAGATACGCCCAGCCCCGTATGGATTCGGCTGCGTTTTGCACCGGCCAATGCTTTTCCGCATGCGTCTATGTCGTCTGCAACCGCACGCGAAAGCGCACATATCACCGGCCCCTGTATTTCCTTGCTCAGCAATTGGACGGCCTCGAAATCCTTTGGCGAAGAAATCGGGAAACCAGCTTCGATAATATCAACTCCCAGTCTGGCGAGTTGACGGGCGATATCAAGCTTTTCACGGACATCGAGCCTAGTGCCAGCCGCTTGTTCGCCGTCACGTAATGTAGTATCAAATATTAAAATTTTTTCCCTGGACATTTCAATTCTCCAAGTTTTAAAGGTTTAAGAGTCAAATTGTAAAAACAATTCGGCAAATTAAAAGAAAAATTTAGATTTAGGAAGGTTATAGTTGCGCCGCGGGGCGCAAAAGGAGGCTAAGGCCAGACAAGGCCCAAAGGAAGGAACTGTTTATTTCATTATTAGCCACATGTACTATTTTAGGCACAATCTAAGTTTTTTCAAGACTTTTTTGCGTATTTTTGCGGTTACAAGGAATTTGCGCGGTTTTTTTGAAAAATTTAAGCGTTTTGTGCATAATTCCAATATTTTTTTATCACCTGATTTGCACAAAAAATGAATCCTTATTAACAAACCCAAACCTGGCAATAACCTGAAATATTTTTGTTCTTTGCTCTTGACGTAAGCACCTAAAGCAGTTTTAATCTCATATTGAGTCTATAGAAAACAAATCGCAGTCAAAAAATGCTGCAAATAACGAAAGGAGTCTTTTATGGCACGCGTTTCTTTAGTCATTATGCTTACGGCTTTAATTGCTTTATTAACAGGATGTTATGGTGTAGATAGCGGAGCTTCGCAATTAATACCTCCCCAGATGAAGCCAACGCCGATGGAATCTTTGATGGTCGATAGCAGCGAAGCCGATATCGTTGAGCAGATGGCCATAAACAGGCAGGAATATAGGAGAGGCCTGGATTCGCTGATAACTTGCTATAAACGCTCTGGCGATAATATGAAGTTGAAGTGGGCAGAGAACGAATTGAAACAGCTCAATGCTCTCCCGCAATACAACTACATCATTGAAGCCGGTATAGCCGGCCCGGAACTAAGAGCCGCCGCTTCTATAACAGAGGCCGATTACATGTATGCCGATGCTCTTGCTATCGAAAAAAAGGCTAAGGGTCTTGTTGTAATAGTAGATGACAATCTTTTGAGGAAGGCCTTGATAAAATACAATGAATTGATCAATCGTCATCCTGCCAGCGACAAAATCGACGATGCTGCATACCGTGTAGCCGGCATCTGCGAACATTTTCAGGACTATACGATAGCTTTGATATATTATCAGCGGGCTTACCAGTGGAGCCCCGATAGCACAAATCCTGCAAGATTTAAAGCCGCTTATGTACTCGACAAGCATATGTCACGTCGCGCAGAGGCCTTAGAATTGTATCGCGAATCACTTGAGAAAGAAAAACTTAACGCCAATTATGCCGAATTTGCCCAACTGCGAATAGAAGAACTCACAAGGGCTCATGAAAAATTGAATGACGTAAAATAATTGAATCTATATTGCAATAAAGCTAAAAATTTCATCGGGTCTGGCTGTAATGTCAGACCCTTTTTTGTATAAAAATGAAACAGTTAGAAAAAAATGTAGCCGATTTCTTTTTCAAAAACGATCTTTGCCGATCGTCCGGTATCGTACTGGCGGTTTCCGGCGGCGCAGACTCGACTGCTTTAATGGTATCTATCAGGGTACTCAAGAATAGCGGTGTATTTAATGGTCGCGTACTCTGTGTCCATATAAACCATTGCCTTCGAGGACAGGAAAGCGACCGGGATGAAAGTTTTGTCCGCGATCTTGCAGCTCAGATGAAATTTGAATTTATTGCAGAAAGGGTAGATGTCAAAACTTACGCCCAAAAAAACAAACTTTCAATTGAAACTGCCGCTCGAAAATTACGGCTTGATGCTCTTATCAAAAATGCATCAAAAAACGATATCCTCCTGATAGCAACCGCCCACCACGCTGATGATAATGCAGAAACAATACTGCAAAGACTAAGCAGAGGAACAGGACTGCGCGGGCTTTGCGGAATTTGGCCGAAAAAAAACTTCGCCGATGACATTACTTTCATAAGACCGCTGCTTTCAACAAGGCGAGAGCAAATCATAAGCTACCTCCGGCAGGGCGGTTTCAGCTGGCAAAACGACAGTACAAACGAACAATGTGAATTCAGACGAAATTTTATTCGCCACAAACTTTTACCAGCACTCCAAAGCGAGTCTAAAGCTCCTCTTGTCGAAAAACTGGAAAAACTTTCTTCTGCATGTAGGCGATTGATGCAAAAAGTTTCAATACAAGCCGATATCTTCTGTACTGAAAACCTGATTTATGAAAACCAGCAGGCTGTATTAAAAACCCCCGGTTTAGATCGGCTTGATAGAGAAACCCTAATTGAAATTTTAAGAAGGACGCTCGAACTCACTGGTTGCGGTCTGCAGAACATTAGCAGCACCCATTACAACAGAATTATTGATCTGATCGATAAAAGTCACAGCGGCAGAGAGGTCGAGCTTAATAGCCGTTTTGCCGTCCGTTATGAGTATGGACAGCTGCTGTTTTTCAAAAAGCAAGAAAAAGATATCACCAAAAAAACCATAATTGAATCTATTGAACTGAATATACCCGGAACAACATATTTTGATAACTATAAGATAGACACAGAGATTATTGACAGGGTGAGTTTCGATTTGGGCGAGTTTTATCGTTCCAAAGACGAATTTTGCGAAATATTCGATTTTGATAAGTTAAAACTCCCCCTTAATATTGGCCCCAGAAAGGGCGGCGAAAGATTTTTCCCTTTGGGCCATGCCGCCGAGAAGAAAATCGGAAAATTCCTTACTGACCAGCGAGTATCGAAAAATATCAGGGATATCTCATTGCTTCTTTCTGATCAAAAGTCAGTGATATGGCTCTGGCCGATCAGAATATCCGATGAATACAAAGTTACCAAAACAACTAAAAAATTACTGCTCGTTCACATTAAAAGTAAACGTTTACAGGCAAAATTAATAGGATAACAAAACAGAATTCGACTCAGCTGCGCTTCAGGTTAAAATTTTCGTAACTATTCTTGCATATTCTTTCAACTGATTTATACTACAGAGTATAAAAATCAAGTTTGCAAAAAGGGAAATTGAGGGGTAATTATTATGGCAGTTCTCAGAGCGGCTGAAAATCCAATTATAACTCCCGCAAATATAAAACCTTCCCGCCCGGATTTTGAGGTGATCGGGGCTTTCAATCCTGCGGCTGTTGCTTACAAGGATGATGTGGTACTTCTTGTCAGGGTTGCAGAGCGTCCTTTTTCGGCTGATCGAGATATAGAAATGACAGCGATTTATGACCCTCAAAAAGACGATATAGTGATCAAGGAATTTTCGAGATTAGATCCATCCATCGATTTTTCCGATCCGCGTATGACCATTACGCCGGAGGGTAAATTCCTCACGTCGCTATCGCATTTTCGCCTTGCGACCAGTTGTGACGGTGTCAACTTTACTATCGGTGAAAAACCGGTTTTTCGCCCGGCTAACTTTTATGAAAGCTTTGGCGTAGAAGACCCGCGTATCACAAAGATCGGCGATACGTACTACATCACTTACGTTGCCGTAAGTCCTGTGGGTGTAAATACCTGTCTTGCTTCGACGCAGGATTTTGAGGTGTTCAAAAGGCATGGTGTGATTTTCTGCCCGGATAATAAGGATGTTACTTTATTCCCTGAAAAGATTAATGGTAGATATTATGCGGTCAGCCGGCCTGTAACACCGCTTTTTGAAAAATACGAGATGTGGATAGCCGAATCTCCTGATCTTTTGTGCTGGGGAAATCATAAGCACCTGCTGTCACCTTCTGAGTCTGATTTTGATAACGCAAGGATAGGCGCTGGAGCTCCGCCGATTAAGATAGAGCAGGGCTGGCTGGAAATATACCATGGCGTGGACTCTTCGAACAGATACTGCTTAGGGGCAATACTGCTTGACAGGGATGATCCATCAAATGTTATTGCCCGCACGAAAGAGCCGGTTCTTTCGCCTCAGAGAGATTACGAAACTCAAGGTTTTTTCGGTAATGTTGTTTTCAGCTGCGGCCTTGTTGTTAAAAACGAAAGCCTGGTCGTGTATTACGGAGTTGCAGATACATCTACGGCATGCGCCGAAATCCCGCTTTGTGATATTCTTGAAAAGTTGAGTTAACAGTTTTTGTAAACTATGATTTACACGTCTTGCGTTTGGCAATTATGAAAACAGAACCGGCCATGAGTATTGCTATCGTTCCTGGTTCGGGCACTTTGGCTATATAGTCCTGCTTGCAATCGTTTTGTAAGACAGCCAGCTGTTCTGTCAGAACTGAACCATCCAGACTACCGAGCCAGCTGTTTGCTAACGAAGCCATTCCCCCGGCAAGTCCGCTGCATTTGAAGCCCGTTTGTTCAGTATCGTTCCAGCTTGTTATATCCCAGTTAGCCGGATTGTTTTCATAGACTATTTCCCAGACGGCTGTAGAAAAAGCCTCAGCCTTTTGGGCGTCTTGTTGAGCGGTTTCAAAATACCGGCTCCACAATTCGGTAAGATAATCATTTGTATTCAAGCTTACGTTATATATATAATTCGAGCTGCTGGCATATTGTGAAAGTTCTATGCACACACCTTGAAAGCTGTCGTCGAGATAATCGCCCAGCCCATCACTTGCCGTTTTACTGAAATTATGTATTCCTCCCGTTGAGGTAAAGCTGCCGCCCGTGTACCACAGCGATATGTAGCCATCGGTAAAGCTGTTTTGATAACTAATGGTTGCAGTGTCAAGCGTTGCAAAGGAATTTACAGCTGAACAAGCTAAAATAGTTACACATACAAGTACTTTTACAAAATTCTTCATAATTTTTCCTCGCCAAAATACTTAAATTTTTTAAGCAAATATCGAAAATTATTTGCTTTACCATGCCAGGTTAGAGCCGAAAGAAAGGTGGAATATTATGCGATAACCCTTTTCTTGGAGATGAATAAGAGCGAACCTATGCCGAGCATCAAAAGGCTTGCAGGTTCGGGAATGGCGGTATTGTATCCAATGCTGTTCACATAGAGATGCTCAGATACTTCCATGACATACATCTTATCGACGACTCTGTCTGCACCTACCCCTGCACCTTGAAGTAACAGGCCCACATCGAGGTTGGCTTTGTCCCTGCCAGTTGACGTAATAGCACTGTCCCAGCCCTGGCTGCTCTCGGAAAAGGTGTAACTGGCGCCGCCTGAAAGAATCAGGGTGATAAATGGGTCATCCTTGCTTACTTTGAAACTGTTTAGTCCAACAGATAGTGAAGAAGCCTGCACGTTGGTGAAATTAAATACCAAGGCTTCATCCTGATCGCCTCCACCACCTGAAATTCCTTTTGAACCGGAAAGGTTAAGTGTTTGTACTCCCAACCCTTTGTCCCTATCGAGATACACTGTTCCTGTATCGGCATCGCCAAATGAGCCGGAGATGCTTGTAAGTGCACCTACCTCAATGAAGTCATCTATTACAAAGGACGTACCGTAGTTGCCCTTAGCCAGGCCCAAGCCATGTTCCGTTAGCTCAACAACAGTTGCCAAACTTGGGACAGCCATTACAGTTATTGCGCAAAAAATTACCAATACTTTGAAGCACTTTTTCTGTATCATCTTTTTTCCCCCAAAAAACCTACTTACCCCTACTACGCAAAAGAATCCGTAATGCCAATAGATACACAGCCCCATGAGCATCAAAGATAAGAATGCGCATAAATACTTCATTTCCCCTAAACAGCCAGACTATACACTGTCGAAATCTATAAAATGACAACAACTTACAAATGGCCCCCAAGCCTCAATGTCGATGTAACTTAAATATTCTAAGTATTTTTCCAAATGCCAAATTACTAATAGACTTTTTTGGAAATATTTTTCTAAAAGCGGCTTATGAGTCCAAAAATGGGCTGGGGTGTAAAAAAAAAGGCTCTGAACACGAGTTTCAGAGCCTTTTGTGAAGTGTTATCAATTTACTTAATTTACGGCTACAACTTCCTTGACTTGTGGGATTTTCTCCTTGAGCAGCCGCTCTACACCCTGTTTGAGCGTCATCTGGGCACCGGGACAGCCGGCACAAGCGCCCTGAAGCTTGACTTTTACGGTATTGTCTTCATCTATCGCAACAAGTTCTATATTTCCGCCGTGAGCCTGGAGGTTCGGCCTGATCATATCGATTATTTCAGAAACTTTCTCTTCGAAAGTTTTTTCGCTGTTTTCGCCACAGCCGCATTGTTCGCACATTATTTTCTCCTAAAATTAAAAGTTTAAAATCCTAAAGTCGTACGAATTATAGCAAACAAATGTTTGAATTCGACCAATTTAACACCATTTCGAGGATATATTTTCAAATTATTACTATTTTTTAAGAATAAAGCAATAAAACTCCGCCCAATTCGGTCTTTAATACTGAAGCAAATTAATAACCAGGTTTGAAAGGAGACCAAAATGTCGAAAAAAATCACAACCATTATGATAACGGCTATTGTTTTTTTAGCTGCAAGCAGTGTTTTTGCTGAAGATGTAGCCGAAAAGAAGCAAAAACCGCAAGTACGCAAACAGCAAAGACAGCCAGCAAGACAAGCCAGAAAAGGGAGAAAAATGAACAAAGGTCAGCAATCCCAGCTCCCTTATCAGCAAAATAACAGAGCACAGCAATGGAAGCAGAATTCTGGCGGTAGGCCTCAGTGGCAGCAAGACTCCGGTCAGATTTGTCCAATGCGTCAAGGCCGACAACAATTTCAGCAGAGAGGTCAGAGAGGTCAGATGCAGCAAGGAAGACAAGGCGGAATGGACTGGCAAGGTCAGCAGGGACGCGGGCAAATGCAGCGAGGCCAGAGAGGATTTGGTCAGCAGAGAGGTTTTGGTCAAATTCAGCAGCATAGACAGGGTGGTATGGATTGGCAACGTGGATACGGTCGCCGCGGGCAAATGCAGCGAGGCCAGAGAGGATTTGGTCAGCAGAGAGGTTTTGGTCAAATGCAGCAAGGCCAGAGAGGTTTCGGTCAACAGAGAGGTTTTGGTCAAATGCAGCAAAGAAGACAAGGTGGCATGAATCGGCAGGGCAGACACGGTCGCCGACAAATGCCGCTTGAACGACAAGACGCTTTTGACTGGAACTACTAAAAGATTAGATAAACATATAAATGCATAATAATAAGCAAAGGCTGTCTAAAAACCTCCTTACAGACAGCCTTTGCCGTTTATTCAACTTTGATTCTTAGCAAAACCTGCCTTTTACTGTAGCCATTGCTTGGCAAGAGATTCAATGTCCTCGATATCAACTTCTCCATCCCTGTTTATATCAGCACCCATACAATCGCCAGAAGTTTGACACTGCTTATCACCCCACCAGCTTTCAAGCTTCGCAAGGTCTTTGAAATTCACCCAGCCGTCTCCATTAATATCTGAAGCTTTCCAGACAGTAAGAACAAGATCAGAATTTACATCGTCAAAAGAAAGGCTACCGTCAAGATCGCTATTTCCTGTGATAATGTTGACCGTCGGATCAAATGTCCGATCATCACCTATCCATACAACGGAAGAATAATCCGCCAGCACAATACGAGTCCCATTGCTGATATCGTAATCGGAAATATCAATATTAAAGGTAACATCAGACCATGAAGATGTGTAGTCGCTATGTGTGCTGTTGCGTAAAACGTCCGCAACCAAGGCAGTAAATCCCTCCTCCGACAATTTATATCCGTAGGTATTAATCATTTTCATTTCAAAATCCATAGCCGATGGGTTCAAAAAAGCTGCTCCATCAACAAAATTAATAGTGGAGCCGTTTGTGTCCAGAAAGCTCATTCCTGCCCCCAGATTACCTGACAAATTTATTGTGCAATCAATAAATCGCATAGCTGTGGTAAATGAATCATCCAGAGTACCGGAGATGGTTATATCTTTACCTGATAACACTTCGTTGAAAGTTACAGCCGCACCGGACTGGATATTCAAACTGGCAAAGTCATCTTGCCCATTAATAACCGAGGCACCTGAACCTATTGTTACGTTGTCGCCGGAACTCGGAACCCCATTCGGGTCCCAGTTTCTCGCCGTACCCCACGAATCGTTGCTGCCGCCGCCATCCCAGACCAGTACGTTAGGATCAGGATTAGCTATGGTTTCATTGCTCGCCTGTACCCCGACTTCCAGCCAGATACTCGATGATGAGCCGGATTGAATTCTGAATGAACTTAAGTTACTCGGAAGTAATCCGCTGCCCAATTGTTCGGTATATACCACATTCCATAATTCATCGTAAATAGTAAAAGTTCCATCGGGATCGAGGATGAAATGATTCTCGGTGTCAATTGTTCCGGTTATGTTTACCGACTGCTCACCGAGTGTGATAGTAGGCGATACCATAGATTCTTTGATTTCCGACATAGCCGTTAAACCACTCAGTGCCACGTTGCAGATGGTATTAGCTGGAATATAACCAATTCCTATCCCGATTTGATTGACATACCTGTAATCCATGTATTTACGCGTCGCCAATGCCCAGCCCCAATCCCGAACTCGCCACGCTTGTTCGCCTGTTGGTATCTCTATCCACTTTTGCCCCGTAAAATTGATCGAAACCGCATAATCGCGAGCTGTTCCGTTCCTGTATATACGAATTATCAGCGTTGCTCCGCTGCCGTCACCAGTCAACCAGAACCCAAGCCCACGGTTATTCTCCATATTCAGCAGCGGACTAACCGTATAAGAAGTCAGGCTCGTATCGCTCCATACATCGGAACTGGTTGTATTCGTCCTTGATACCGTTATACTGCTGCTGCCGATATAGCTCATTAAATTAATATTACTACTCGAACCGACATCGAATCTCGGGAGCATTCGCCCAATGATTCTCACTTGATCTACTCCCGAACCAAGTTCCCCAGGCACTTCGAGTGTTTGCGTGTCGCCGTTTTGGACATAAAAACGTGGCGTGATCGTACCGTGCTCCTGCCCGAAGTGCCATTCATGCGTATAGATATCTGTGCCAAGTGCATACCACTTCCGGAAAACCAAACCATCAAGCCGCCAAAGAGCTGTACCCCATGGATGATTACCATTGATCGGCACACGTGCCCCAAGGTAAGGCCGGAATACATCCATCGATTCCCGTTGTGCAGCACTCATTGGCAGACAGGCGTTCTTCCAGTTTTTCAGCTTTTCCAATACTTCATCGGTAAGTCCATGGCTTGCGAGCGTGGAAAGCGCCACACCTTTGACGTCGTAAGAACCGATTGAAAAACCACGGTTATTCAAATCAAGGAATTTATTCATCCTGTGCGCAAACTCTTCCATTCCGGGGGCGATCCGCGACTTGTCCCCGAGGAAAAGACCGAAATGTTCTCGCGTCTGAAAATCACCACCCAGCACATCCTTGACCTTGTTAAATTTATATTCCAGCCAAGCTTTAGGAGGTACTCCGCTACTGGTATTTGCGGACACGGGATGATCAAGATTCTCATATATCAGAGCTGCGAACTTTTGCGACCCCCATTCACCGGCTGCCTTGTGAATTTCAAACCCGTCAAACGATCCTCGAACCAATCCCAAAGTATTACTCAAAGTAGCCCAGCGGCTTGCAATCGTCTCCAAAAGCGGTGAACTTGTATCTGGCACAAAATCCTGATTGTAAGGCCGCAAATAACCTCTCAAACTTGTACCAGCCGAATAGCTTTGTGCACCCGTATTCCATTTACCCCTGCTGACAGCACTCAGCTGCCAGGTCCCATTTCCCAGATCGGTAACAGAACTGGCACTTACCCACTCGCTGCCGATACGGAATGTTTTGAACTCAAAAGAACTTGGAATAACCGGCGGCGCTTCTATAGGACTTGAACTTGTGCTGATGATCGGCATTTCAACCCCGGCATCCGGCGTAACAATAAAGCTCGTCGCCGATGCAGAAACCGCTGAATTCAGAGCAACTGTACCCCAGCTCTGCAAATCCGGAGACACGGTCGTCTTGCAAAATTCCGGATCTTCCTCGCCGATGTTCCCGCATAGATAATGAAACATCAAATTCATTCCCTCTGCCGCCATCGAATCCCGGAAATCCTCCATATCTGTCAAACCGTTAGGATACATATTAGGGTTGATCTCATCATTCTGTCGATAGCGAAGCCAATATTCCCCACGCCATATCAGGTTCCACAAATACATAGCCTTAGCACTCATTTTTTCTGCGTAAGGCAGGTAGTCGTAATGCTCAGCATAAGTATCGGGAACGATATTCAAATAGCTCGTATCATAAGCCATATCGATCCATTCCTCTAACCACGCTTCTGCTGCCGCCCGATCCCAAACCCCCTCAACTTTCGGATGCGGCAATCCCTCATCGACCCACAAATCCAGCAATGTTTCGTCTTCTTGAGCCGGATCCACATATTCATACAAAGCAAATGCCCCCAGTGCGTTTGTTGCCGATGTCTCCCACAAGCTAACACGATCCAGTTCTACAAAGGTGCGAATATTACGGACAGAAACCATATAATCCAGAGCCAGTGCCTGTACCGCCTCCCCGTTGGTAAAAATCTTGAATTTCAGCTTTTCGCGGGCAAGTGCAAAACCCTCCATGTGAGTAAAATGAACCGTCATGTAATCGTCGGCCCCATCGAATTTTGCGATAAAAGCTTCCGGAGAACTGGATATTGCAAAATAATAACTCCCACCGCCAATATCATAAATCGTATCGAATCGACGCGTCGAACCATCCGATTCCAGAAGGTAGAAACCCTCTGAAATCTGCGTATTCAATAACTCCTGGCCCGCCGAATTCGTTAGAGAATAAGGAATACCCGAATTATCAAAATGGATGGAAAGCCCCGGCGTCGAGATATCAATGCCATAAACCGGATTTATCAGTGCAATTGCGGTAACGCAAAAACACACGATCATTTGAAAATTAAATCTAACTCGCCTGAACACATCAACCTTCTTTTAAGTACAAACCACACGATAACGCTGATTTATTCTACCACAATTCACAGCCGTAAATCAAGCCAATTTTGCGACAATGCGTGAGTTAATCAAACAGGCAGGGCCTGTTTGAGCTGAAAAAACAGTCAAAAATTGCCTTTCAGAAAATATATCCTTCAACTGTTTGGCTGATTGCTATTAGTTGCCGTCAAGCCAGCGAAGATCACGGAATTGGGGCAATTCTCCATCCCAGCCGGCACTAACTTCTACTTCCGGCTGATCAGGATAAGCTACATCACCCGCACCAAGAACCAGTTCGCCGAAATCTGAGAATTTTTCGAGATTTTCGGGTTTGTCCTGTTTTTTGTTTTTTTGCTCCTTGAGTTTGAAATCTGAAGGTTCAAAAACCACAGTCTGCCATTGTCCGCCGCCTTTTACATCGGCTTGTGTCCTGTATTGGTCAAGTTCAATAGAAATGGCATTATCCTTTTGGCATTTTATATCCAAAGCTAATTTCACGTCTTGTGATGGTGCCTGAAACCTTTTATCTTTGAGCTTGTGGCTTCTAAATGGCCACTGGCTGTCATAATTGTAGCTATACCATTTCTTTTTCCATTCCGGGCCGAAATCCTCGATAATATTAGTCGGCTGAGCCGTTGCCTTAACCGATGCTGCTTTGAGTTCGTCAGGCCCAACGGTATACATCCGCGAAGAGAGCCAGAAGTTTTCAGCTGTATATATCTGGTAATAATAAGATGCGCCTGTAACGGGTTTATCCAGCGGATAGCGAACATTTACAAAAACCCTCAAAGACTCATTGGTACTGACAACCGGACAGCTTGCAACGTAGATATCGCCTTTTTGCTCAATCTTTGCCAGTTCCCAGTAGCGGTCTGTTGCTTTTACGTCGCCGCGATTGAAATACACATCAACCTCGGTAACCGGCTTAGAAGTATCCGGCTTGACTATTGCTATCGGAACACCGTTAGAAGTCCGAAGTGCCAGTGATAATTCCGGGGTTTTTGGAAATTCAAAAGTTCCCTTCAAGTACTTATCAAACCACAAAAGACCGGTTACCGCATATTCCGGCATGGTACGGTGATTAAGATGTGGCGTTCGGCAAAGCTGATATTCTTTTGATGTCATACCGTCGATCGTTTTCTCGATATCATCTATCCTGCCGTGAAAGTCGTTGCTGGGATTGAGGAACATGACGGCACATGTCTGCTTTGGATAATGGGCATAGGTGGCGATTGTATTACCGTGTAAGCCTTCCTTTTTATTTGCCTGTGCCCCGGCAGAAGGCACAGCCGCCTTGATGCGTTTATCGATTGCCGACGTATCGAACGTCAGCTTGGCCCCCATTGAATGGCCGTACATTCCGATTTTTGACGGGTCAACTTCCGGCTGCTGCTGCAAAAATGTAACAGCTCGCCTTGCGCCCATCACACCAAGAAACCAGTTATTGTTTCTCGGCGATTCTACGTTATCTACTGTCTTATCATCCGGTTCAAGACTGCCGAAATGTAAGTTATGAGTGTTTTGCGTTGCATCGACACAACCCCAGTCGGTATGGATACCTTCCCACTTCCAGTTTTGCCCCTTTCGAAGGCCGGTCATCTGGTTAGCCAGCCAGTTGAGCGATATGCAGGCGTAACCTCGGCGAGCATTAGTTGTTACAGCATTGAGATTGGCATGCTGGCCGCCGCCGTGTATCTGAACCAGGCCAGGAAGATTTTTCTCGCCTTTTGGGAATGCATATAAAGCACCCATCATTGCCTTTTGACCTTTGAAAATTCCTACCCGGTAGCGCAAGACTCGGCATATAACACCGTTATCTTCCCATTCTTCGAGAATTTCTGTGTCCAGCGGCTCGGCAGCGGGGTCATAGCCTTCCCACAGCTGGTCTAAGTTTTGTGGTATTTTACCGTCTTTAAGCGGGGCAAGGGTGTCCTTGGCTATGCAAATTCCGTTTATACAGAGCAATAACGCAAACAAGCAAAGAAGTGTGAGTTTGGATTTTGAAAATTGACAGACAGTTTTCATAATAAAACCCTTCCTTGAATAAAAAATTTTGAACCAAATTTACATATCTATGGTATTAGCCATAGCGAAAAAACCGATTGTAGAAACCTTTGAAGCCACTGGCAATACCATTTCGGGAAAAAATTTTACCCTCTTGTTATAAAAAATGAAATTTAATACTGGGATTTGGAAACAGTAATTACCGTTTTTTAAATAAATATATTGAAAGTTTGGACAAATCAAACTAATAATAACATTTATATTCAGCTTCATAACCCTAAATTCAGGATACAAACAGGAGTTGCCAGGATGGAAAAAGATTGTGATTTTATAACAAGTATTTTCGGTTCTAACGTTTTCAATGATTCAGTGATGCGTGAGCGTTTGCCAAAGGACGTTTATAAAGCCCTCCGCGAAACGATTGATGACAATAAACCTCTAAATCCCGCAATTGCGGATGTTATCGCCAATGCTATGAAGGATTGGGCTATCGAAAAGGGTGCGACGCATTTTTGCCACTGGTTTCAGCCGATGACCGGACTTACAGCCGAGAAGCACGATTCATTTATATCGCCGACTGCGGATGGCAAGACAATGATGGTCTTCAGCGGTAAAGAACTTTGTCAGGGCGAACCTGATGCGTCTTCGTTTCCATCAGGAGGATTGAGGGCTACTTTCGAGGCTCGCGGATATACAGCATGGGATTGTACCTCGCCTGTGTTTATAAAGGAAGACGGAGATAATATTATTTTGAATATCCCAAGTGCTTTCTGTTCTTATACGGGTTTAGCCCTCGACAAAAAAACTCCGCTCCTTCGTTCGATGGATGCGCTCAACAAACAGGCCATCAGCGTTCTAAAGCTTCTTGGAAACACAACTTCGAAAAAGGTAATCGCGACTCTGGGTCCTGAGCAGGAATATTTTCTTATTGATCGCAGTTTTTATCAAAGACGTCTTGATCTGATTTTGACAGGACGAACCATTTTCGGTGCTCCTTCTCCAAGAGGGCAGGAAATGGGAGACCATTATTTTGGCACACTGCATGAAAGAGTAGCTTCGTTTATGAACGAAGTTAACCATGAACTCTGGAAGCTTGGTGTCTCGGCAAAGACCCAGCACAATGAAGTTGCACCCTCACAGTATGAGATCGCACCGGTATTTGCTACTTTTAATGTTGCCACCGACCACAACCAGCTGACCATGGAAACACTTCAGAAAGTTGCTAACAGGCACGATTTTGTATGCCTGCTCCATGAAAAACCTTTTGCCGGCGTAAATGGTTCGGGCAAGCACAATAACTGGAGTATGGTGACAGATGACGGGGTTAACCTTCTCGATCCTGGCGAAACACCGCATGATAATATGGTTTTTCTTGTTATGCTCTGTGCGGTGGTGAAGGCAGTCGATAAATATGCCAAATTGCTGCGGGCAAGTGTTGCAAATGCCGGTAACGAACACCGTCTTGGCGCAAACGAGGCGCCGCCCGCTATAGTTTCGATATTTTTAGGTGAGCAGCTGACAGGTATTTTTGAACAGCTTGCAAACGGAACGGCTACATCTTCTAAAATCAGTGGCGAACTAAAGCTCGGTGTTTCGACACTGCCGAGGCTGCCAAAAGACTCTACAGACCGAAACAGAACTTCTCCGTTCGCATTTACCGGAAACAAATTCGAATTCCGTATGGTAGGTTCGACACAGTCAACCGCTGGGCCAACCTTTGTTATTAACACTATCGTTGCCGAAACACTTTCCGAAATTGCCGCCGAACTTGAAAAGAGCCAGGATGTAAAAAACGATGCACAGAAGATATGCCGCAGAATCGCCGCCGAGCATAAGAGAATTATATTTAACGGTGACAATTATACCGAACAATGGTCACAAGAGGCCAAAAAAAGAGGACTTCCTAATATGCCTTCGACTGTTGAGGCACTTGGCAGCATAATGGATGAGGAAAACGTCAAAGTCTTTGAAAAACATAAGGTTCTCAGTAGACAGGAACTTGCCGCAAGGACTGAAATACTCGTCGAAGCCTATAGTATGAGAATAAATATCGAAGCACTCACAATGCTGAACATGGCAAGCCGACAGATACTTCCAGCCGCTGTGAATTACTCTGCCGGACTCGCAGAATCGGTAAACGCTATCAGGACAGCTGGTGCGGACCCATCTGTCCAGAAAGAAATGCTCGAAGAGGTATGCGATCTTATCGCTTCGCTTAAGTCAGGGATAAAAAACCTTCAAATAAGCGTTGAAAAAGCATCCAAAGCCAATGGCTTTGAACAAGCAAAAATTTACAGGGATTCGGTAAAAGAAGCCATGGCAGATGTACGATCAGCGGCAGACCAGCTCGAAATGATAGTTGACGCTGACCTGTGGCCGCTTCCAAGCTATGCTGAGATGCTTTTTATTAAGTAAGCTCATATCGCTATTGTTAGGCTTCAGACGACAAATCCAAACTTGGTTTTTATATATAAAAACCTGAGCCACTAAATATTTCCTGATTTGGTAAAAGAAATGCGCGAAATGGTCTTTACTTTGCGGCAGAATAGTAAATAATCGAAGTTGAGGATTGCGATATTGCTTTAGCATGTCAATAAGGTGAGTGCCCTTATCATATTGTTGTTGTTTTTTGAAAGGAAAAGTGCAATGAACCAGAGTAAGCAAAAAAGATTTCAATTTTATCCATTTTTCATGTTAGCAATACTGTTCGCAATTATTGCGATCGGTTCATCAGCCCGGGCTGAAGTATCAAAAGATGGGGATTTGAACTTTACTTCGGCTGTGGACATGGTTTTCAAACCCTTTGAGTTAAATCAGGTTCAACTGCTCGACGGTCGTATTAAGGAAGAGATGGAGATAAACAGAAAGTATCTCCACGAAGGAGCACCTAAAGAGTTGGGTGACATTCAGTTTGATAGCGAAACCGTCCTTTATCTTTTCCGTAACGTTGCAGGCTTACCATCGCCCGGCCATGCCATGGGGCATACCGATCAACCTAATTCCGGTCGTGCTCAGGGGCAGTATTCCGGTCATGTCCTCTCTGGCTTGGCGATGATGTACGCATCAAGTGGAGATCAGGAACTCAGGCAGCGGTCTGAAGAAATCCTTGCGGGTCTCGCCGAGGTGCAGGAATCCTATGGAGATGGCTATCTATCGGCCTGGCCAAAGAGTGAATGGGACAAGCTTGAAGATATGGACAACTATTGCTATGACGTGCCTTATTACTGTCAGCACAAATTGATGGCCGGTCTTTGGGATCAGTATCGTGTTGCCGGCAGTAAGCAGGCGCTGGAAATGCTCAAAAAAAGTGCCGACTGGTTTGCTCTGCGTTATAAGAAGCAATCGCCTGAATTGATAGATTATGTTCAGCATAAATTTGAGAATGGCGGAATGATCGAGATGTACCTTAATCTGTACGGGTATACCGGCAACAAAGATTACCTCACAGCCGCTCTCGCAATGCAAAAACCGGACTGGTTTGACCAACTGGCTAAAAAGGATGATGGAGCAATCCGCATTCACGGAAATGTCCATACACCACTGATTGTAGGGTTGGCTCGTCATTATGAACTTACTGGTGATCAGAGGAGTCGTGATATTGCTGAGTTTTTCTGGAATCAGGTGGTCAATACCCGCAGCTTTGCGACTGGCGGCAGTACCGTGTATGAAGGTTTCGGATTGGCAAATGATCTTTCTAAGGCCCTGTGTGAAAACACTGTTGAATCATGTGTGGTTTATAATATGCTTAAGCTTACCCGGCATCTTTATGCGTGGACGGGCGATCCGAAGTTCGGCGATTTTTACGAGCGGGCGTATTTCAACCATATTATTGGCTCGATAGGTTCTCACGGCGGTATCAAGACATATTCTCAGGCACTCGGTCACGGCAGCCGTAAGAAGGATCACGGCGCAACAAGCTGTTGCTACGGTACTGCCATGGAAAGTTTCTCTAAGTTGGGCGACAGTATCTATTTCCGCAGTGACAATAATCTTTATGTCAATCTCTACATTGCCTCTGTGCTTAACTGGAACGGCAAAGGTATAAAAGTGACACAGAACACCGTTTTTCCTGAATCCGATACGATGAAGTTCGAAATTGAGGCGGCCAAACCGACGGAATTTGCTATGAATTTTCGCGTTCCTTACTGGGCGACAAATGGCATCAAGGCGAAAGTCAACGGCAAGGCCGTTAAGACAAATAACGTCAAACCGACTTCGTGGTTTGTTATCGATCGCAAATGGAAATCTGGCGATACTGTCGAACTTGTTATTCCTATGAGCCTTCATTATCAAGCCATGGCTGACGATCCGGGCATGGTAGCGATAATGTACGGCCCGCTCGTGCTGGCAGGTGAGCTGGATGGTGTAGATTTCTTCAAGCCCGAACTTGGCGGGACAGGAGCGTTTGTTTTGAAAGATCGCCTTATGGATGAACTTGTGCCGGCGAAGTATTATTTTACAGGTTTGCTAAGCAAGCTCGACAAATGGATAAAGCCTTTAAAAGGCGATCCGCTGAAATTCAAAACAGTTGGCCAGTCCAATAATGTTGTTTTAAGACCATATAACGAATTTCGTCCTCATGCGCGATCCAGCTATATTGATCTCATTGATGCACAGGGACTTGATTTATCGTATAAGGCTGATAAAAAATCAGGAAGTGACAGTGTAATTAAAGAACTGCCTGAGAAGTATAACAGCATGAAACATTTTGAAGTTTATTGGGTCATGGCGAAGGACGGAGATGAGCCGAATATAAAGCGTATCAGGGACGAACAGGCAAAGTTACTTGCAAACAAGGCGAGGATGATAGATATTGTTATGCCGCGTCATTCGACTGAAAGCGTTGCTTATCGAAATCGACAGGCGAGCGAGGGTATACGGTACGGCTGGAACTTGATTCATGCAAGCGATAAGGTGTGGTTTAGCTGGGATTTGAAGATCACTTCTGACAAACCGGTAAATCTGCTGGTACAATACACATCGAGGCTGTTCAGACCGGCATCAACTTTAATGTCGGGCAATGATTTCTGGAATTCATCGTTTGATATATTGGTTGACGGCAAAGTGATCGCAACAAAAAAACCCTACAAGGAAAATGATCCATGGGTAAGTTATGTTGAATATGAGATTCCACAAGAGCTTACAAATGGCAAAGAGAAAGTTACGGTAAAGTTCGTGCCGCACCCCGAAAAGTCTGTTAGTGTCTGGAGCTGTGCCACTGTATACAGAGAAAAGGATTAGCAAAATATTCCATAGCAAAGTTTTTCACGCGGTTAGTTTGAGTAATAAATGTTTTCTGAGCATAATTTTAAAAGATATCAAGTATTATGAATCAAACAAAACAAAATGAAGAAAAGTAAATAATGAAACTTATATGGGTCTTGGTAGCAGTGTGCATTGTTTTTAGTTGGCATGCGATTGGTGCAGATGGTACACCCAATGCTATAGCCCCTAATTTAATTTGCAAGGAAGCAAAGGATATCCCCCTTCCGGAACATCCCCGACCTGATCTTCAAAGAGAACTGTGGAAGAACCTGAATGGATCCTGGGCATTTGATTTTGACCCCGAAGATAAAGGCGTTTCTGAAAAATGGGCAATTAAAGGCAACCATTCGTTTACCAGAGAAATTGTTGTTCCTTTTCCATGGCAAAGTAAACTAAGTGGGATCGACAACCAATAGTGTTCGGAACAAAAGGTATTTGGCGTTTGGTTCGGGGCATAAACTCAAAATCATTCAGGAAGTTTCAAGGATTTTCGGTCACTTTAATTATTTCAGCGCAGCATAAACGTAAAAGCACCATCAACAAAGA
>JADHXY010000013.1 GCA_016782755.1 Phycisphaerae bacterium
GTCTATCGGGTCGATCACCCACCAGAATTTTTCACTGCCGCGAGGCACCTGCTTGAAAATCTCTTCACCCCCGCCTTCTTCAGCAATAAAACCGTGATCGGGATACGCCTCTTTTACCCTGTCAACGATGATCTTCTGGCAGATAGAGTCGGCCTGAGTAACAATTTCAGTACCGTATTTAACCGAACTCTTAATATGGCCCAATTCTTCCATAGCCTTCTGCCCAGCCAGCCTGGCGGCCACAAGGGCTGTTTCAAGCATTCTACTTAGTTCTTTTTGCTCAATACTCATACCCGTCCTTTCAGTATATCAGCTTGACATAACGCAACTGCCCCATTATTCTAACTCTACGATGAGTAAATTCCAACAGTTAAACAATTTATTTTGCAAGGCCGCAGCCAAGACAAGGATAAAGGCTTTTTATATTTTCCTGGCCATTTTTACATTGTGGCTTTTCTTTTTTTTAGCGGCAAAGGGAGTATTTGATATCGGTATGCTATTCAACCCCTGCGGGTTTGAGCAGAAATACGATTTGCCCTGCCCGACATGCGGTTTCACAACTGCAGCAATTGCTTTCGCTGAGGGCAGAATTTTTGCATCGTTTTATATCCAGCCGGCTGCGGCACTTTTTTCCGTAATCATTGTAATTACAGCAATTTTTTCTTTAATCACAGCCGTTTTTGGATTATACTTCCGTTTTCTTGTTAATCTTGCCGGAAGGATTAAGCTTAGGTATATTTTCTTATTAATATTGCTGATAATTATTGCAGGCTGGTCAGTTACGCTTGCAAGGGCTTTGGCAAAGAATGGCTGATAAAAATATGAAAACACAAATTAAAAAACTGCACATTACAGCAGCTGTTTTTGCTTTTTTAGCGATGTTTTGCTCGAACGGCTGTAGCTTTGTAAAACTTTTTGAAGTTTTTGCATCCCCAACGCGCCACGAACGCAAAATTCCTGCCGAATTCAATCTTAGCGAAACAGAGGATAAAAAGGTACTGGTGCTTGTAAATCAGCCGGACTGGCTCGCTGCACCGGCAAATTTACGTTATGATCTTACCGAAGCTGTCAATAAGAGCCTTGAGCTAAGAGTGGGCATCCTGCCTGAAAATATTATTTCTTATGATGCCCTGTCCGATTTTCGCTCTAAGAGGTCTGATTTTCTAATGCTGGATTCCGCCCAGATCGGCAAGGCTTTGGGTGCGGATATGGTAATGTTTATCAGTCTTGATACCTTTGCCGTCGAACAGGTCGAAGACACCGGGTATTATAACGGTCTTATCGAAGGCAGAGCGGTATTAGTAGATGTTGCCGAATCCGAAAAACTATGGCCCAAGTCCTCCGATAGCAAACCCGTCAAAGTAGGCTACGAGATTGGATACAAAGGCCAGGCTAATGCAATCAAAGCCTTGTGCAGTGCATTTGCCCATTGTGTAACAAGAAATCTTTACGATTGTCGTGAAGATGCATATAAAGTAGCCGAGGACCGCGGTGGTTCCGGCTGGAAAAGATGGTAACCTTTTTTGGAGAATGAAAATGTTTAGGGTCTTAATTTCCGACAAGCTCGCACAGGAAGGCATCGATCTATTGAATTCGATAGATGGTGTCGAAGCAGTTGTCAATACTGGCATGAGTGAGGACGAGTTGGCTTCATGTATTGGTGAATACGATGGTTTGATCATCAGAAGCGCAACAAAAGTCACGGAAAAGGTCCTGTCAAACTCAGGTAAATTAAAAGGCATCGCTCGTGCCGGCGTTGGAGTTGACAATATCGACATCCCTGCCGCAACGAGAAAAGGCATAATAGTAATGAACACCCCCGGCGGCAACACTCTCAGTGCTGCTGAACACACGATGGCCTTGATGCTCGGTTTGAGCAGAAATGTAGTTCCCGCATGCGACAGCCTCAAAGCCGGTGCCTGGGACAGAAAAAAATATATGGGTAATCAGCTCAACGGCAAGGTTCTTGGTGTCATTGGCCTGGGCAGGATTGGTATGGCCGTAGTAAAAATGGCACTTGGTTTTAATATGAAAGTGCTCGGCTATGATCCTCTCGCCGCTCCGCCGGATGCCGAAAAACTCGGCGTCGAAGTCACAGACGACCTTGAAAAAATATACAAAGAAGCCGATTACATTAGCGTTCACGTCCCCAGAAACGAGCAGACTCTTAATATGATCAGCAAAGAGCAGTTTGATATAATGAAACCTTCTGTTCGGCTAATCAATTGTGCACGTGGCGGTATCATCAATGAAGACGCCCTTTATGACGCATTGGCAGATAAAAAAGTCGCTGGTGCTGCGTTGGATGTTTTCCCAACCGAGCCGCCGAAAAATGAAAGGTTCAAAGAATTTGAAAACTGTGTTGTAACCCCGCATCTTGGTGCAAGCACAACCGAGGCTCAGATCGAAGTGGCCGTCGAGGCGGCACAAATACTGACCGATGCAATCAAGGGCGGGCCGGTTAAAAATGCTCTAAACGCTCCTTCTACAGCAGGTGTTATTCCTGTTATTGTTACTAAGTACTCTGAGCTTTCCAGGCGAATAGGCAATCTTATGAGTGTAATAGCTCCCGGAAAGATCAAAAACCTGAAACTGGAATATCGAGGCGATGTTGCAGACGTGGATGAGCAGGCAGTAACACTCAATTTCCTCATAGGTTTACTCCAGAGACATTTCGAGATGCCGCTGAACATGGTCAATGCCGCTGTAATGGCAAAGGAAAGAGGCATAAGCGTTGATGTCACCAAAAATCCTGAATCCACTGATATTTCTTCGAGTTTCACAGCTACCGTTGTTACCGATAAGGTTTCAAGAACTGTTACCGGAACGGTATTTGAGAACTCTCATCTGAAGATAGTCGGTATCGATGGTTTTAGCATGGAATTCTCACCTAAGGGTACTGCGATGGTTATCTTCAATGACGATAAGCCGGGTGTTATTGGTACAGTTGGCACAGTTTGCGGCAAAAACAATATCAATATCTGCACAATGGGAGTCGGCCAAAAGCCCGAAGTCAATCAGGCGATACTGGCTGTAAGCCTTGACAAGCAGCCCGACGAAAAAACCATCGAAGAACTCAAGAATCTTGATTTTGTTAATGAAATTTATGTAACAAAACTCGATTGACAAATGAATCATGAAAGGGTGGTCATTTTTTGATCACCCTTTTTTTTATTGCAGGATATAAAATGGCTGAAAAACTAATTGTCAGCATAAGCGGAATGAGGGGGATAATAGGCGAAAATCTAACCCCCTCTATAGCCGCAGAATACGGTTGCGCTTTTGGAAGTTATTTGAAATCCGAAAACGATAAACCGCTAACGGTATGCTTAGGCAGGGACTCAAGACCGAGTGGCCTTATGCTGCAATCAGCCGTAGCTGCCGGTCTGTGTGCAGTCGGTGTAAATGTGATTGAATTAGGTATTGTCACTACGCCGGGCGTGGGAGTTATGCTTACCGAACTCGGCTGTAACGGCGGTGGCGTAATAACCGCCTCTCACAATCCCATCCAGTACAATGGTATAAAGCTGCTTCTGGGCAATGCGATGGCACCGCCTCCGCAAACAGCAGAGAAAATAAAAAGAATTTTTCTCGAAAAGAATTTTTCTTTCGTCTCTTCGGTCAAATGCGGAAAAATAACTTCAAATAGTGACACAGACTTTATACACATAGAAAAAGTCTTAAAACTGATTGACAAGCAAATAATAGCCTCAAAAAAATTAAAAGTAGTCTTAGACAGTGTAAACGGAGCTGGCGGCAGGGCGGGGGGAAAGTTACTGCAGCAGACTGGCTGTGAGGTGGTCGCTATAAACAACGAACCCACCGGCTTATTCGCTCATACTCCCGAGCCTCTTGCCGAAAATCTTACAGGACTTTGCGATGCCGTAAAGCAAAATAATGCCGATATAGGTTTTGCACAGGATCCCGACGCTGACAGGCTTGCTATCGTTGATGAAAACGGAAATTATATCGGCGAAGAATACACCCTTGCACTTGCCGCAAAATATATTTTGTCAAAAACGCCCGGAAAAGCTGCTGCAAACCTTTCGACCTCGAGAATGATCGATGATATTGCTAAACAGTTTTCATCAGAAGTTATACGCACAGCCGTTGGTGAAACCAACGTTGCCAAAGCTATGATTGAAAATAATTGCGTTATCGGCGGCGAAGGTAACGGCGGGGTGATCGAGCTGAGTGTTTGCCCGATCAGAGACAGCCTTGTAGCGATGGCACTGGTATTGCAGCTTATCGCCGAAACAGGCATGTCCGTTAGTCAACTCGCTGAGCAGATTGGCGGTTATTATATTTTCAAAGATAAATTCCCAGCCGATAAACAGCAAGCCGACAAGATCATTGAACAGGCAAAAGATATTTTCAAAGATGCCCAAATCAACGACATCGACGGATGCCGTTTCGATTTCCCCGATGCCTGGATACACATGCGAACCAGCAACACCGAACCGGTAATGAGGGTTATCGTCGAAGCTGCTGACAAATCTTGTGCAGATAAATATCTTAACCTCGTAAACGAGATAAAAATTAGGATTATTGATTGAGAAATGAACCACGTTCATAAAATAGAAAATTCAAATAGCCAGATACGAAAAATTACCTACGTCGGAATTTTTGTAAACGTTTTTCTTTCTATTGCCAAACTTGCCGTCGGATTGATTTCCGGTTCGATGGCTTTATTTGCAGACGGAATTCATTCGCTTTCGGATATGGCAACTGACGTTGCGGTTTTGATAGGAGTGCATTTCGGTTCAAAAGAGCCGGACCTCAAGCATCCTTACGGCCACGGCAGGCTCGAAACCTTTTCCGCCGTTTTGATAGCCTTTATCTTACTACTTGTCGGCGGCGGTATGATTTATAAAGCTTCCATTGATATAGAAAGTTTTCCATGCAAAAACCCCGGTTGGATAGCTATAATCGTTGCTCTGATTTCTATTATTTCCAAGGAGATATTATATCAATTGACAAAAAGGGTAGCGGTTAAAACCCATAGTTCGGCACTATATGCAAATGCATGGCACCACAGAAGCGATGCTCTCAGTTCTGTTGCCGTGCTGATAGGATTAATGTCTGTAGTTCTTTTTGATTTCAGATACGGTGACAGGATAGCCGCGATAGCAGTTGGCCTGATGATAATCCTGATGTCACTTAAGATAATAGCCGACTGTTTTCAGGAATTTAACGAAGCCTCCGTCGATCCGGAAATCATAGAGAATATCGAAAATATCATTTCCTCCGACCCTTCCATCAGGCAGTGGCATCAGCTAAGGACAAGACTTATCGGCAGGGAGGTTTTTCTTGATCTTCATATACTCGTCGATGACAACCTTAATATCACCGAAGCCCACCAGATAGCCGAGAATCTTGAAAACTCCTTGCATCGGCAGATTCCACGCCCTATAAATATTGTTGTCCATGTAGAACCAGACAAACCGAAATTCAGAAAATAAAAGTACAATCTAATACCAAATTCAGTTAATTAAAGCCGATATACCACTTAGCACCAACTATTCCACGGTCACGCTTTTGGCGAGGTTTCGCGGCTTGTCAACATCCAGACCACGAAGAACAGCCGCATGATACGCAAGCAGCTGCAACGGTACCACTGTCAATAACGGTTGAAACAGTTCGGGACAATCGGGAATGGTTATCAGGTGATCCGCATATGGGATTATGTTATCATCGCCTTCGGTTGCAACGATGATAGTTTTACCGCCTCGTGCCCTTACTTCTTCGATATTGCCGATTATCTTTTCGTACTGCGGCCCAGCCGTAGCTATAAATACTGCCGGCATCTGATCCGCTATCAAGGCGATCGGTCCGTGTTTCATCTCCGCTGCTGGCAAACCCTCTGCGTGAATATAGCTTATCTCTTTGAGCTTCAGTGCTCCTTCAAGTGCCACCGGATAATTAAAACCTCTGCCAAGGAACAGCCAGTTATTCTTCTCAATATTCTTTGCCGCGATCTCCTTGATATGATCGGACTGCTCGAGTATCTTTGCGATCTTGTCCGGTATTGCCGAAAGTTCCTCGATAAGGTTACCGGCGTTTGTTTCGCTCAGGTGCTTCCTTCGTCCAAGTTCAATAGCCAACATAGAAAGTACAGCCACCTGACCGGTAAAGGCCTTTGTGCTTGCGACGCCGATTTCAGGCCCGGCGTGCAGATAAATACCGGCATCGGTAGTCCTTGCGATCGTCGAACCAACCACATTTACGATACCCAAAGAAAGAGCACCGCGTTCTTTTGCCTGTTCCACAGCCGCAAGAGTATCAGCTGTCTCGCCCGACTGACTTATACTTATCACAACCGTACCATCTTCAATAATTGGGTTGCGGTAACGGAATTCGCTGGCATATTCAACTTCTGTCGGTATCCGCGCCAGATGTTCCAGCAAAAATTCACCTACCAGTCCGGCATGAAATGCCGTTCCGCAGCCGGAGAGGATTATATGTTTTGTTCGGGTCAGTTCACGCAGATGCGATGATATTCCGCCGAGGATTACTCGTTTGCTTTGTTTGTCGAGTCTGCCGCCCATACATGTCCTCAGTGATTTGGGCTGCTCGAAAATTTCCTTGAGCATATGGAACTTAAATTCACCAAGCTCTATCTGCTCAAGAGAAAACTCGATCTCCTTAAGGTCTTTGGTAACTTCCACATTATTTATAGTCTTGGAATGAAAATTATCAGCCGTTATAGTCACCATCTCGTTATCGGAAAGATAAATCGCCTGCGTCGTGTGCTCAACGATTGCCGAAGCGTCAGAAGCAATAATGTATTCGTTTTTGCCGATACCCAAAATTAACGGGCTTCCCTTTTTTGCCCCTATCAGCATCCCCGGATAGTCGTTGCAAATTATCGCAAATCCGTATGTGCCGTGTATCTCGTGCAATGCTCTTTGAACCGCCCACTCAAATTTATTCTGATTGTTGCCTCTTTTGATTTCTTCGTCGCCATCGCCTTTTCCATAAAAATAGCCGATCAGGTTTACCGCAACTTCCGTATCGGTATCACTTAAAAATTCAACACCTTTTTCCGTCAGCCATTTTTTTAGGGTAGAATAATTTTCGATAATGCCGTTATGCACTAATGCGATCTTGCCGGCATGATCGAGATGAGGATGTGCGTTAACAGTATTGGGCTCGCCATGTGTTGCCCAGCGGGTATGACCTATCCCCAAACAGTTTTCGGGTTTGGGTTTTTCAAGTATCGCCTCCAGCGCACTTATTCTTCCGCTCGTTTTCTGCACCCTTATCTTGCCGCCTTCCAAAAAAGCCACCCCCGCAGAGTCATAGCCGCGATATTCAAGCCGCTTGAGACCCTCGATAAGTATCGGCTGAGCAGGTTTTTCACCTAAGTACGCCACGATACCACACATATCATTTTCCTCAAAAAAATTGAACTATTCAGTATTTTCTGTTAGTATCAAAATTTCTATTTTACTAAAATGCAGACTATTTAACAAAGTTTTTTTACTTAGCTTGCTATTATATAGTTATTTTAAGGAAACGAACAAAACCAATGATAGTTGTAATAGATTATAACATAGGAAACGTCAAAAGCGTTTGCAATGCATTTAAATACATTGGCATAGAAGCAAAGCTAAGCTCGGACCCTTCGCAAATAAAAGCAGCCAAAGGTCTTGTCCTGCCCGGAGTAGCCGCTTTCGGTTATGCCGTAAAAGCACTTGGTAATCTCTCGGAGATCCTGATAGAGGCTGCCGAGTCCGGAAAACCGCTGCTGGGTATATGCGTTGGATATCAGCTGCTCTTCGAACAAAGCACAGAACACGGCATCCACAGCGGCTTGGGACTTATCAAAGGCAGCGTAATCCCCATCCCAAAGGGCACGGTAATACCGCACATGGGCTGGAATCTGGTAGAATTACCAAATGATATGAAATTGTTCGATGGGCTTGGCGACCGGAAGCATTTTTATTTTGCCCATTCCTATTTCGCCGATGTCAAAGATGAGCAGGCAAAAATTGCCTATACCGACTACAGTTTTCAGATACCTGCCTCGGTAGAGAAAAAAAATATATTCGGAACTCAATTCCATCCGGAAAAAAGCGGACCGCAAGGTTTAAGGATATTGAAGAATTTCACCGAATTTTGTGAAAGGCAAAATAGCTGATGCTAACAAAAAGAATTATTCCATGCCTGGATGTTAAAGACAATCGCGTAGTAAAAGGCGTCAATTTCCTAAACCTTCGCGATGCGGGCGATCCCGTCGAGCTTGGCAAAAGATACAGCGACACCGGAGCCGATGAACTGGTCTTTCTCGATATAACCGCCACCATCCGTTCGAGAAAGACAATTGTCGATCTCGTGGAAAAGGTAGCTGAAAACGTCTTTATCCCTTTCACCGTCGGCGGCGGAATACAAACCGTTGAGCATTTCGATACGCTGCTCAGAAGCGGTGCCGAAAAAGTCTCGGTAAATACCGCCGCTGTAAACAACCCGTCACTGCTCTCACAGGCAGCAGAGCGTTTCGGCAATCAATGCGTTGTGCTCGCTATTGACGCACGCCGTTCCACAAAAAATCCGGGCCGTTGGCAGGTCTGCGTTAAAGCCGGAACCGAACCGACAGATATTGACGTCGTCCAATGGGCTATCGAAGCCGAAAAACTCGGAGCCGGCGAGATACTGCTCACCTCTATGGACGCCGACGGTACGCAAGCCGGCTATGATAACCAGCTAAATAAGGCTGTAACCGAAGCTGTAAATATCCCCGTCATTGCTTCCGGCGGAGCGGGAAACCTCGACCACCTTTACGATGCAATAGTCGATGGCGGTGCCGATGCCGTTCTAATGGCCTCGATCACCCACTTTGGAAACTACACCATCAACGAAATGAAAGAACACCTCAAAAAAAGAGGCATTCCGGTCAACTTATAATGTGAGCTTTAAAAATCTTCATTTTTTTTCGTTTAGATGCTCACAGCACAGGTTTGCCAGTTCGACATATTCATCAGGCGTTATTTGCTCAGGGCGAATTTCGCCGCTGATGCCCACCCGGCCAAACAATCCCAGCCAGTCGCTAACTTCACCAAGGCGGCCAGTCGCGAATTTCGTACATGCCTTAACCATCTTTCTCCGGTGACCCATAAAAATCCCTATGCACTCGCTTAAAATCCCAAGGTCTTTTATCCTGCCGACCTTCGCGGGGTCCCTTTTGTAGCTCACCATCGCCGATTCAACCTGTGGAGCAGGCCAGAATACTGACGGCTTCAATATCCTGAAAACATCAACTTCCCCCGTCGCCCCCATCAGAATACTTATCGACCCGTAATACTCCGTTCCCGTATTGGCATTCATCCGTAAAGCCACCTCCTTCTGCACGGTAACATACATCGCATCCACAAACACATCACCGCTTATCAGGTTCATCATTGCAGCCGTGCCCACCGAATACGGCAGATTAGCCACCAGCAGCAAACGGCCACCGCAATCTCCCCTCGCAGCCGCAATCTTTTCAAGCACAGCTTGCGAAATGTGATGCTTGCTGGCGAGAATATCGGTATTCACTATCTCAGCATTTGCGAAATCCCTAAGCTCTCCATCGGCTATTTTCGCAAGTTTAGTATCGATATCGACGCAAATAACTCTTCCCGCAGCTTTCGCAAGCTCTTCGGTCAGCGAACCCGTCCCGCACCCGATTTCGAGCACAACGTCATCGCTGCTTATAGAGGCTCTTTCCACCAGAAGCCCGATAAGGTTAAGGTCGATCAAAAAGTTTTGGCCGTACTTCTTGTTAGGCCACGCGCCCGCAGAGGCCAACAGCTGCTGTATCTTATGTTTGGTTTGCATCCGTGTCGTTTTTTTCCTGTTTATCTTTGTTTTTTTTGATTTTCGCCATTTGGATAGCCACTTTTATAGCCGATTCCATACTCTTTGGGCTGGCCAGATTTTTTCCCGCAATATCGAAAGCCGTACCGTGAGCGGGCGAAGTCCGTATAATCGGTATCCCTATCGTAACATTCACCGCCTTATCCCACGCTAACAGCTTAACAGGTATCATCCCCTGATCGTGATACATCGCAACCACACCGTCAAATTGACCCTGTATCGCCTTGAGAAATATCGTGTCAGCCGGAAAAGGCCCCTCGCAATTTATCCCCGCTTCCTTAGCCAAAAGTAAAGCCGGTGAAATTATCCGCTTCTCCTCATCTCCAAACTGCCCGTTCTCACCTGCATGCGGGTTCAGCGCTGCTACGCCTATTCGCGGGTTTGGTATATTGAAATATTCCTTAAGAGCCGTATTAAGCAGATCCACCGGCCCGAACACACAGCCGATAGTGAACTTGTGCCTCACATCAAAAAGTGCCTCATGAATCGTCGCCAGTGCCAGCTTCAACGGCCCAGCCACGAACATCATAGCCTTTCTCGGCGATTTAGTCTTTTCCGCGAGCAACTCCGTATGCCCCGGCCATTTCGCACCTGCCATCTTCCAGCTTTCCTTGCTTATCGGTGCTGTTACGACCGCATCGATTATCCCGTCCTTTGCGGCTTCTATCGCATCGGTACAGAATCTCAGCGATGCCTGCCCGCCTACCTTGCTTGCCCCGTTTATCCAGGATGGGATTGGAAAAATATCATAGTCAGCCAGCGCAACCTTGCACGGGTAATCGCGGCTGATCTTTTCGTACTGGTGCCGTATCCAGAACGGTTCGATCTCCGCTTTGTCAGCTGCGTATGCTAATTGCTCGTGGGTGCCGAAGATGATAAACCGTGCGGCCTTGCGTATCTGGGGCTTTGCCAGCGCCTTTACGATAATCTCCGGCCCGATACCAGCCGGATCGCCCATCGTTACCCCGATAACAGGTTGTCTTCCAATCGAATTCCGCATTTCTATCCGTACAACGCCCTTTACAGCCGAATAATCACATATCAAAGCTTAATATAGCTCTGAACATGCAAAGAAGCAAAGTTTTTTTTGACAGTCCCTGCCCAGCCTCCCCCCACACTGTCATTTCGACCGAAATGAGCAAAGCGAATGAAGCGGAGAAATCTATTGAAAAATGCCATTCCCGCCCCCCCTTGCTGAAAGCCCCGACCTGTCGGGGTTCCCGATGTAGATAGCCATCTAAATTACTTTTAAGCTCCGAAGGAGCGACATACTAATAGCCGGAGGTGTAAACCTCCGGTAAAGAACGCCCAAAAACCTCGAAAACCGCTTATACATTTGGTTGCTTAATAGGGGGGGGGCGATAATTAAAAAGATGGGGGATGTTGGCTATTGTTAAGTCTTTTTTCGGTACTTGTGATATGTTTTTCTTTTAGGCTGTGTGAGGTTATCGAGGTCGGGTTCTTCGCCTTCCCAGACGGGTTTGATGTTGTTTGTATTGATGACGGATTTTAACATCTGCAGATCGGATTTGGTAAAGAGAGTAAGAGCCACTCCTTTTCGTCCCATCCTTGCAGTCCTGCCGGTGCGGTGCGTATAGGCATCGGTGAATTTTGGAAAGTCGTAATTGATGACGTGTGTCGCGTGTGCAAAGTCTAGCCCCCGGCTTGCCAGGTCGGTAGCGACCATAGTAGTTATATCCATTCTGCGAAACTGGTTGAACAGTGACGTTCTTTTGTTCTGTTCGAGTCCGCCGTGGATGATCTCGGTAGCGGGGCGGTTTATTTTCTTCAGGTGGCCGTAAAGTTTTTCGGCGCCATTTCTTGAATTGCAGAAAATGATAGCCTGTTTAGGTTTGGCCTTGTCGAGGAATCCCAGCAGGGTTTCAAGCCGATGCTTCGGGTGGGTCTGCAAAAAGTGGTGCATCAGGCTTTGAGGTGCCTGGCTTTCCTTGCTCATATAAATCGTGAGCGGATTTTTCAAATATTTCTTGGCGAGGTTTTCGATCTTTTTGGGCATCGTCGCAGAAAACAAAAGAATCTGGTGTTCTTGTATCATGCATGAGAGGATCAATTCGACATCCGAGATAAATCCCATAGTGAGCATTTCATCGGCTTCGTCGAGCACGAACGTCCTGACGTTAGCGAGGCTCAGCTTTGTATTATAGAGCAGGTCGATCAGCCGCCCCGGCGTTGCCACGAGTATGTCAACTCCGTGGTTGAACTTAGCGATCTGGGTCTGCATCGAAAAACCGCCATAAACGGCAAACGGATTGATATTGGTCTTGCGGGCAATATCGGATATCGCGCTGACATACTGAAGTGCCAGCTCACGGGTAGGAACCAGAATAAGCGACTGAATAGCCTTTATAGATGGATCGACCATTTGAACAAGCGGAACAGCACACGCAGCGGTCTTGCCGGAACCAGTTTCAGCGCGAGCGATAATGTCCCTGCCGGCAAGAATGTGAGCAAAGGTCTTTTCCTGAATCGGCGTCAGCTCGGCATACTTGATTTCTTTCAGTGCGGCGAGGATCTGCGGTTTCAGATCAAGGTCTGTAAATTTCATATTTATCTTCTAAAAATATATTCTTTTCGTTAACACAAACGACCATACCACATTCACACCGACTTAGCAAGCACTCTCCTTTCCGAGCAGCCTTATCGAAAATTTACACGAGGACACGCTTCATGTACCTCGCCTTTCTCATTCGCGATCATAGATACTATTGGCATATAGAAGATACTGATGACCAAAATGGAACACAGCCTGAAAGCCCAGACCTGTCGTTGTCCCCGATGTAGTTGATCGGGACGCGGCAATCTAAATTCATTTCAAGCTCCGAAGCAGCTATGTAGGGTGGGTAACTGGTTTACCCACCCTGTTTCTTTTTCAAGCTCCGAAGGAGCGACATATTAAAAGCCCGAAGCGCAATCGCCGGGATCAACACCCAAAAACCCAAAGCCCAAACGAGGCGAAAGAAAAAGCGGCAATCCACTCTTTCCGTCACCCTGAGCACAGCCGAACGGGTCTATTAAAATGTCATTCCTGCCCCCTCGTGTCATTCCTGCGCAGGCAGGAATCCAGTCTGGTAGGGTGGGTAACTTGCTTACCCACGCGGTTTTCTTTTATAAGTCTGGTAGGGTGGGTAACTTGCTTACCCACGCGGTTTTCTCCGAAGGAGCGATATATTGAAAGCCCTGAGCGCGAGCGATGGGATAACAACAAGTCCCGCAGGGACGCAAGAATAATAGCCACAGGTGTAAACCTCCGGTAAACAGCACCCAAAAACCCAAAGCCCCAAAGGGGCGAAAGAATATCATACCATCCCCGCCCCCTCGTGTCATCCCCGCCCCCTCGTGTCATTCCTGCGCAGGCAGGAATCCAGTCTTTTTCTGTCATTGCGAAAAAGCCTTTAGCCCTGAGCGAAGCCGAAGGGGCAGCGCGGCAATCTAACTTCTTTTACAGTTTTTCCTTTACTCTTTATATTTAATCCGTAATAATACCGCTATGAACTAAAATGACCAGCTTCATATGAAACCGGTCACCCTGAGCTTGTCGAACGGGTCTATTAAAATGTCATTCCTGCCCCCTCGTGTCATTCCTGCGCAGGCAGGAATCCAGAAAAGGAAAATGGATACTCGCCTACGCGGGTATGACAGTGTGATAGCTGGATAAATATTGAAGAACCAACCTAACTCCGCCGAGGCAATAGACAATGGCAAATTGGAAAGATAAACATAATCCCGATCCCTTCATAAAAAGGATGGAAGCAACACGATCTATCAAAGATGATGAGGAAGTTCAATTTAGCGGAATGGATATAATGACAGTGCCAGCTAAGTTGGAAAATATTATCAAATTAAACACTCTCATAACCCAAGAAGATAAACATATAATTGTCTGGAGTGCAATACGTAATGCTGGCAAGAAAGGGGTTTTGTCGCCTGATAGTGTAATTGACGAAATTGGAAAGCTGGAAAAAGAATATCTTTCTACAAAAGAACAGAAATATATATTGATGTCAACACTTTCGATTAATTCACAAAAGCACAAATTGCCAAATTTGCAAATAGATCACAACCGCATAACATTTTCCCCTAAAACAGCTAAGAATTTTACTAAGCATATTAAAAAAAACCAAAATATAAAATGGCATATTCGGGAAAATAAAATCCCCAATGACTACACATGGGCAATGGTAACTGTTTCAGTTATGTAGGATGGGCAAATTTTTTGCCCATGCGGATATTTTTTCATATCCGGCCATTATATTCAAAATCGACAATTCCACAACACTTTATTTTCTTAGTACTATTTTTTGTTTTTAAAATATAATCCTGTTTTATCCTGTTAATCCCATTCGACTTTGCTCAGGGCAGGCTCTGTCAAAATATTTTTGTATTCTAACTTCTGACTTCTGACCTCTGATATCTAACCAATTCGTGGTTCAAGTTTTTTGTCTTTAACTTCTAACTTCTTTTCATCTTGTAGATCAAAAATGTATCTGTTTTTGTTTTTTTGTTTTTAAAATTTAATCCTGTCAAATCCTGTTAATCCTGTCAAAATATTTTTGTCTTTTTCTGACCTCTGACTTCTTTTTTTCTTCGTGCTCTTCGTGTGCTTCGTGGTTAAAAAAATCTTTCAATCGTTTACGCATGTACCGTGAAAATATTCGTAAAACACGCACAACTTTTCCAAAAAATTCGTAAAAATTCCAAATAATTCCAAAAAAACTAAAAACTTTCCCCCTTTTTCACCCCCAAATTTCAAATTTTTAACCGTTACATGCAAAAATGATCGATCAAAAACGCAAGGTAACATTTCCTAACTTAACAATTCCCCAACAACCCCATCTTCCCTGTTCCCAACTACCTCAACCTCAATGATCTGGTTTTTCTCAGCTCGCCCGCCCCCATCTTCTATATCCACAACGAAATATCTCTCGCTCATCCCGCTAACCTTCTCGCCCGTCTGCTCGACCAGCACCCGCGCCTTCTCCCCCACAAACTGTTTCCTAAACTCCATCCCCAGCCGCTGTCCAACCTCCCTCAGCCTCGCCGCTCTATCCTTTATAACCTCAGACCCGACAACACCTTGCAACTTCACTGCCGCTGTCCCCGCCCGCCCCGAAAACGGAAATACATGAACCTTACTAAAACCAACCGACTCCGCAAGCTCGACGCTCTGCTCAAAATCCTCATCGCTCTCACCCGGAAAACCAACGATAATATCCGTCGTTACCGCACACCGATCTAACCGCGACCGAATCATCTCAATCTTACCGTAAAACTCATCCCGCCTATAGCCCCTGCACATCCGCCTCAAAATATTATCCGAACCCGACTGAAGCGATAAGTGCAGATGCGGCATGATCTTATAACTACCCGCCATCACATCCAACAGCCGCTCGCTCACGTCCTTCGGCTCCAGCGAACTAAGCCGTATCCTCTCAAGACCATCAATACCGGCAAGATTTTCCAGCAGCAAACAAAGCTGATCATTTTCCGGTTTCGGCCATTTGTTCCTGTGTGTCGTAATCTGGCCATAAGCGCCCAAAAATACACCAGTTACGACTATTTCCTTATGCCCCGCATCCACCAGCTGTCCTACTTCTTTTATGATCTCTTTTTTTTCACGGCTGTGAACATTTGGCCGAGTTTTAGGTATAATGCAGTAAGTGCAAAAACGGTCACAGCCGTCCTGCACCTTAACAAATGCGCGGGTATGATGTGAAAATTCCTTTAATATAGGTAATTTAGTTGGTTTCATAAAAGGATTTGACTTGATTTCCAACGCATTATCAGGTTTAATATTACTTTGACAGAAGAGATTTTCAGAACCTAATGAAGGGGACGTAAATCTATTGCCTGTAACAATTTGAGTCAAAGTGTCGACAAGTTCGTGCCGATACTTAAGGAGGTAAATGTGTTTGCCAGGTTTGCTTAGTTCGCCTAAATCAACGACAGGCAGACAGCCGGCAACTACAATAGTGGATTTGGGATTTGTTTTTTGTGCTCTTTGAATAAATCGACGACATTTTGCTGAGGCGGTGTGTGTGACACAGCAGGAATTGATTATGATAAGTTCCGCTTGACAAAGGACTTGCGTTTTTCTCAAACCGAGCCTTTCGAGCAGAGTTCTTATCTGTTCGCTTTCGTACTGATTAACTTTACAGCCGAATGTTGTTATAGTAAATGTTTTCATAATTTGATATAATCTATAATTCTTCAAAGTTTTTTACAAGGGTTAACAACTCTTTATTTTTACAGAGGTACTTATGGCAGTAATAACCGGTTCGGTGTGGGCAATAGATATTGGCAACAATTCTCTCAAAGCTTTGCAGCTGAGTGACTCCAGTGGCGTTTTGGAGATAGTTGGTTTCGATTTTATCAAGCACAGCCGAATACTTACAGGCAGTGGGATATCTGATGATGAACGCGATGAAATTATCGCTTTGAGTTTGAGGGAATTTGTAAGTAAAAACAACATATCAAAAGAAGACCTGATCGTCTCAGTGCCAAGTCAGAACAGTTTTTCGAGGTTTGTGAATCTTCCGCCTGTAGAAAAGAAACGTATTCCGGAAATCATAAATTTTGAAGCAAGCCAGCAGATCCCGTTTGATATCAACGAAGTTCAGTGGGACTATCAGCTGATGGACGATGGTAAGGGTTCTGAGCTTAAGGTCGGGCTTTTTGCGATCAAAAACGATGTGGTTAATTCTTCGCTTGAGCCTTTTAATCGTGAAGGTCTTCAGGTTGGTTATGTTCAGATGGCGTCAATGGCGCTTTATAACTATCTTACCTTTGATCGTCCGGAGCTTCTGACTTCAGACGGCGAAGCAACGGTGGTTTTGAATATGGGTGCAGAGAATACCGATCTTGTGATATGCACAAAATCCAATGTCTGGCAACGGTGCATACCGATGGGCGGCAACTCTTTTACTCGTGCGATATCAAGTTCTTTTAAGTTGAAATTTGAAAAGGCGGAAAAACTCAAGCGTACCGCTGCGATGAGTAAATATGCCCGTCAGATACTTCAGGCCATGAAGCCTGTGTTTACCGATCTTTCATCTGAGATACAGCGTTCGATAGGATTTTACGGCAGCAGCAATCCGAATGTGAAAATCAAAAGGATCATAGCTTTCGGCGGCGGTACTAAAATGCGCGGGCTTGTGAAGTATTTACAGCAGAGCCTCCAGATCAATATTGAAATGCCTGATGCCTTCAAGAATATCCAGATAGGAAGTGAAGTATCGGCAGCAAAGTTACATGATAATATTTGCGATTTCGGCGTTGTTTACGGATTGGGTTTACAGGCGCTCGGCTATGCGAAGATCGAAAACAACCTTTTGCCTAAGAGCGTTGCCAGGTCGATGGCATGGTCAAGCAAGAGTATTTTCTTTAACCTTGCGGCTATCATGTTCGCCGCAGTAGCGGTTCTGAGTTTTGTTCGCACGACGCTGGATAAGGTTAATTATTCTAAAAATGACGATGTGCGAACCAAGATAAGCGGTATCATAAGTACGGCTAACCGTGCGAAGTCTTCTCTTAACAAAGAGGTGTCCCGTGAGTCTGTTTCCGAATCGATAATACAAAAGGCACTCGATCAGTTTCAGTATCGTGATATTATCCCTCGTGTTAACGAGATGATCTTCATGACCTTGCCGAATGAGAAAAACACATCGGATCAGAAATCTGTTTTCCTCGCCTATGAAAAAGGTGATGTTGAGAATTTGCTGGAGGTGCCCAGAACTGAGCGCAAGCAGATTTTTATAACAGGCATGTCGGTATTCTTTTCTACTGAGATTGAAGAAACTGAATTTATCGGGATAGATTTCCAGAAAGGCAGAAGTTCATCGTCAGCGGGAATGGGTTCAGAAATGGACTTTATGGCAGCTGAGGCGGAAATGATGAAAGCAATGGGCTTCGAGACGGCGGCTCCCAAGTATTCTAAGCAAAGTTACAATTCTGGTGATGGCGAAGAAGGCGAGGAATTTGAGGGCGGCTCGGGATTTGTAATAAGCATAGCCGGATATAGTCCGTATGGTAACATTCGGGAACTGTTAGATCCTGTGGGGGCTGACGCATCTGACCCTTCGACGTGGGGAATAGTTACTCGCATGGTTCATCTCGATCAGATAGTGGACGGTAATTGCCCATTTTCACTATTTGCTAAAACCGATTCAAAGCACTTCAGACTTGATACCGGTGAGATAGGCTGGGATAGTGAGATACCGGCTGGTATAGGCGAGGTTGCTTATCGTTTTGAGAATGCCAACGGTGAGGCGAAATTGGATGTAGAAAACAATGAAGAAGTTCTTATTGATCCGATGACAAAGGAAATAATAAGTAAGGTTGCCAAGCTCGACGAAAAGGGGGGAAAAGTTATAGATCGACTGGGTAACGAAGTTTACCAAATCAACGACCATTGGTTTACGATCGATGTGAAATTTTTGTGGAAAGATGCCCCTGAATTGCCAGAGGAAGAAAAATAAATTAATAATTATGTAAAGATGGTATGTTGCTTATGGATAAACCCAAACTAAAAGGTGTAACTGATATTTTCAGCTATCTTAAGGATTATTCGTCACTGGTAATTCCGATAGTGATTTTGATTGTGGGTGTTGTTTTTTTGATACTTGGCTCGTTAGGCAGCAAAAAGCTCAATGCCGAGATAGAGGGCAATAGCATCAGGAAGTTGGGCAAGACGATACAATCACTCGAGAAAAACGCAGTTCCCGCCAAGCAGGTAGATGTTGAGCGGAAATTCCAGGATGCATTTGAAAAGGAAGCCACAGAGCTTTCTAAAAAGGCTATCGAAACTACTCAGAGAGAATTGTTGAGTTATGAGATGTTTCCGGAGCCTAAGGACATATCGACATTTATTTTTCAGGATTTTGGAAATAAATACAGAGAGGCTGTTTTAGACCTTGTTCACCGTGTTAACGGCAGGGACTGTCCTACTCCGATAGAGATCGACAATGAATTAGAGATATCCGGCGGTAAGTCGAGGGTATCAAAAACCATCCGCAGCAGTAAGACAGATATAAAAGAGACGATAATTGATGCTTTGTGCGTTTCGAAGGCCGATTCTGCATCTGTTTATGTTACACCTGAGGAGATAAACGGTTATCTTTATTTTGAGAAATTTGAATTTCCTGATAAGGATCGTGCTATAGAGGATTGCTGGTACTGGCAGAACGGATACTGGGTAATCGAAGATATTTTTGATTCGATAAAGGCCATAAACCAGGGCAGTGAGAGTATTGATAGTTCTAAGGTGAAGCGTTTGCTCGGTATCAATTTTGATAGTGGAAAAAGTAAAAACTTTGGACGGAGCAGGAGAGGCAGTAAGAGCGTTGCTGTGGATTCACGTCCGAGCTATGTTATGGATAAAGACACAGCGATGACATATATGTGCACTGGCAGGGTTTGCAACGAAGATTATGATATAGTTCATTTCAGTGTTGAGGTAATAATATCAGCAGAGGCGATCCCGGAGTTTATGAAAGTTCTTTGCAGTGCCAAGGAACATAAGTTTCGAGATTTTGACGGAAAAGGGGAAGAACAGAGTTTTGTTCATAATCAAATAACGGTCTTGGAGAACAGTATAATTCCTGTGGATCGTAAGGATAAGGAAAACGAACTTTACCGTTATGGTCAGGCCCCGATATTCAGGCTGAGTTTAATTTGCGAATACCTTTTTAATAAAGCCGGTTACGAGCAGATTAAGCCGCAGAAAGTTAAGGATTATCTTTTGAATCATGAAGGTGAAAAAGGTAAGAAAAAGAAGAAGTAGCGTAATAATCGATAAGTAGGAATTTTATAAATAAACGAGAATTAATATGATCAAAAAAAGCGGCAATATTTTTGAACAGCACATAGAAAAGATGGTTTTGGTTGTGGCTGGGCTGTTAAGTATGTGGGTGTTGATAAGCAGGGTAGTTATAAGTCCCAATCAGGTGGAATACGGCAACAAGACATATAAGGCGGGTGAGCTGGACAACAAGATATTGGAGGATGCCCAGCAAGTCGTATTGAGGTTAGAGGAACCTGCTGAGGAAAAGGGTGCCTATCAGGGGCGAGCGGATGAATTCATGAGCGTTTTTTGTAACCCGTTGCAATCTATTGACGAAAGTCTGTATCCGATTAAGCCGGGGCCGATGCTCTTGAACCTTTCGGTTAAAAATCGCTATAGTGTTCCTGCTGAGGTTGCTATTAGTGATGTTGCGGTTGAGCATCTTCGGGCGGCTGCATATTTTCCGGCTGAGACTGTAGATATAGAAAATGCTTATGACCAGGTCGAGACAGAGGTGAACGATCTCGATATAGTGACAGTTGAGGCAAGTATTGACGCTGAAAATCTGATTGAATCATTTTACGAGAGTTTTGCGGGTCCCGAAGTGAAACCTGAATGGCGAGATCCGTGCCTTGCTAAGCCATTGTTTGCGGCGGTTGAACTTTATAGGCAGGAAGAGTTAGCTGATGGTCAATGGAGCAATTGGCAAATTGTTCCTCGCAGCCAGATTGAGTGCTATAAAGAGATGTTCAATACGATCGAGAATGTGTCTGATCTTCCTGCAGGCGGAATGAAAGTCAGACTGATGAGGTTCTCTGATCTTGAAGTTCAAAAAGCAATAATTCAGCCTGAATGTTATAAGATTGCATCGGCAGAAGAGGAATGGTTTCCACCGAGATTACATGATAAATTTCTTGTCCAGGAATCTACCAGGCGCCGCAAAGAGAAACTTGAAAAACGTGAGGAAGAAACAGCTGCCCGTGAAGATGAAAAAAGTAAGCTGCGTGAGGAAAGAAGTAATCGCCGTGATAAGAAATCTGCTCCAAGTCCAACCACAAGTGGCGGCGATATGATGGATATGTTTATGATGATGGAAATGGGTGGCGGCGGTGCGGCTTCTGCACCAACTAAGAAGAGGTCAACGAGAGGTTCAAGTGACAGGGCAAAACAGCGTGCGGAGATGGAAAAGGAAAAGATGTCCGGTATTAAGGAACGGCTTGATTCCAAGCTTGAGGACGATGTGTATGACGAGTTCAAAGAAATGCTTCTTGATAAGAATAAGGACCTGAGTGAATTTGAGGATGGTCTGGTTTTCTGGGCGAACGATGATACCGTTGAGCCGAAGAAGACATATCGCTATAAAATAAGGTTGGGAGTTTTTAATCCTATTGCCGGGACGAATCAGTTTGTTAGTTCGGATACCGACTGGAAAGATAGGGTTATTATCTGGAGTAATTATTCAGAGGTTAGTGACGAGGTGGAGATTCCCGCAAGATTGTATATGTTCCCGTTGTCTGTTAAGGAAGCATCTAACAGCATTAACGTGGCGATAGCCAAATATAAGTTTGGCTACTGGTATCTCAGGGATTTCACAGTTAAACCGGGTGACTTGATCGGCAAAGTTACAGAACTTGAGGATGCCGATATAGAACCGGAAGAGGGTATTGCAGGCGAACTGACACTTCCGGAAAGTATAGATTACGGTACTGGGGCGGTTTACCTGGATGCTGTTGCGGGTAATGTTTGGACAGGAAACAGGAATATGCAGCAGCGTTATCTTTACCAGATGCTTTACAGCTATGATGGTGCGGATATCGAGAAGATGCCCGTTAAACAGATGTTCTGGGATTCTGAGACGGTTGCGGTTTATAGTGACATTAAAAGGTCATTGCGTGAAGATAAGAAGCCATTTGCTGAGTTGGACGAACGTAGAGGTAGAGGCGGCAGAAAGGGAGGATTGGGTGGAATGCCGAGTGGTGCCGAGAGTATGGATGATTATATGATGCAGGAGCAGATGATGTTTCAGCAGATGATGATGGGCAATTAAGGTTTGTTGAAGATTGAATTTTATATAGATAGACCTGCGATATTGTGGGTCTATTTTTTTGCGTGTGCTTAGCCGTGGCGAGCGATTATAGAAAGCATGTGATCTTTGTGTCGGTGTCGAAGTGATTTACCTTGATGTTTTTGGGGTGGATGGGTTTTGTGAGCCTTGTCATTGGTTTTGTTATTGGTGCATCGCCTTTTGATGCGAGGATGATGGGGGCGATATAAATGCAAATTTCGTCTGCGAGGTCGTTTTCGAGAAAGGCGGTAATTACTTCGGGGCCGCCTTCGACGAGGAGTTGCTGGATGTCGCAGGAGGCGAGATGGTTGAGCAGGGCTTTGAGGTCGCAGCGATTATTTATTGCGGGCAGAGGTAAAATGCGGGCACCGGTTTTTTGAAGTTTGTCGGCTTTTTCAAGTTGTGCTTTGGCAGCGGGAGTCGTTGTTACTACGAGCAGGTCGTTGGTTTTTGCGGTTTTGACGAGATTGCAATTGAGGGGGATTTGTAGATTGGAGTCGAGGACGATGCGTGTGAGTTTTTTGCCGCGAGCGGGTCGGGGGGTCAAAAGCGGGTCGTCGCAGAGGACGGTATTGATACCGACGAGGACGGCTTGTGAGCGGCGGCGGAGTTTATGAGCATCGCGTCGGGATTTTTCGTTGGAAATCCATCGCTGTGAATCGGAGTCTTTTGACCATGCGAGAAAGCCGTCGATTGACTGTGCCCATTTGAGGATGACCCATGTTTTTTTTGTGGAGGCGAATTTCATAAATGGTGCGTTTAGCTGCCGGGCGGATTGTTCGCAGATTCCAGTGGTGACTTCAATGTGGGCATTTTTGAGGATTTCTATACCGCTGCCGGAGACTTTTTCGAATGGGTCGGTGGTGGCGATGAAGACTGTTTTTATGCCGGATTTGATTATGGCATCGGTGCATGGGGGTGTTTTGCCGTGGTGACAGCATGGTTCGAGAGTAACGTACATTGTTGAGCCTGCGGGGTCGATGTTGTTTTTTCGGCAGTCATCGAGTGCATTTATTTCGGCATGAGCGGCACCGAATTTTTTGTGCCAGCCCTTGCCGATGATCTTGTTGTCCCTGACAATGACACAGCCGACAGCGGGATTGGGTTCGACGCGGGATATTCCTTTTGCCGCGAGCTTTAGAGCAGTCTGCATAAATTTTTCATCAGTGCTATCCATAGTTCAACCAGCTTACTATTTACTGTTTTAACTTATTCAAAATCACATTCTCTAACTTTTTTTTTGCTTTTTTTATATTTCTCTTTGTTTCTTCCAAAAGGTATTCGGATTTACTTATTTCCAACAAAAGCAAAGGGATTTGTGTTTTCTGTAAGCTATTGTTAATTTCCTCCAATTCCTTTTTCTGATTTATATCATAGAGAATTGAGTCATCACCAGCTATAATCTGCCTTACATGTTTACATAATTTTCGATTATCTCCAGCAGGGCAAGAGCAAAAAAACGATATTTTGTTTTCTTCAAAGTAACATCGCACAGTATAAGGTGTGTCAGAAGAACTACTTTTAGCTAATATCTCAATATTCTTTTCTACTCCCATAAATGACCCTCTTTCTTTGGGGAAGTTTTTTTATGAATAAGCTGGAGAAATTCGTTTTCATTAATTACTTTGACTTGTAATTGACGTGCTTTATTCAGTTTACTGCCTGGATTTTCGCCAGCCAGCACAAAGTTGGTGATTTTACTGACACTGGAACTTGTTTTACCACCAGCGTCTCTGATCTCCTGTTCAATTTGCTGTCTGCTAAAGTTAGTAAATGTACCAGTAACGACAAAAGTTTTACCGGCCAGTTTTTCTTTGGATTTAATCTTTTGGGACGATTCTGGTTTGACTCCTACTGATATTAACTCCTCTATCATCGTTTTGTTTTTGGTATCTTTCATATAATTACAAAAGCTGTCTATTATTTCATCGCCTATATCTTTTAATTTCTCGTTTTTCTGTAACTCTTTAAGTTTTTCTTTATGTTCTTCTTTACCAATCTCCTGTCTATTAAGTTTATTCTTCAACAATTTCTTTTCATCTTTTTCTTGTTTCTTAATTTTTTTCAACTCATCTTCATCAACAGATAATACTTTCTCAATAGTTCCAAAATAATTCGACAGAGTCTGGGCTGACTGTCCTCCAATATGTCTAATCCCTAATCCAGCTAAAAATCTCCATAAGGGAATAATTTTACTTTTTCGAATAGCTTTAACAATATTATCTGCGCTTTTATCAGCTATGCGCTCAAGTTCAACAATATCTTCTTTCGTAAGTTTGTAGATGTCAGCGAAATTTTTTACTAATCCTGCTTCAACTAACTGCTCAATAAGAGATGGTCCAACATCTTCAATGTTCATCTGATCTCGACCAACAAAATAGTTTATCTTTTCTTTCAACAATGTTGTGCAGTTTTTATTCGTACATATATAAGAGTGAGTTTTCTCGCTTTTATGGGCAATTTCGTCTTTTTTTCCAGTTCTTTTTTTTGTTCTTACCTCAATCTTTTCGCCACAAGAAGGACAAATAGTTGGTTTTTTGAATATTTCAGCATCGTCAGGTCTGAATTCTTTTTTTACCTCCACGACCTGCGGGATTATCTCGCCAGCTTTTTCCACGAGTACAGTATCACCGCAGCGGACATCGAGCCTGTTGAGTTCGTCAAAATTGTGCAGGCTTGCCCGTTTGACGGTGGTTCCTGCTAAGAGTACGGGTTCGAGATTGGCTACGGGGGTGAGGGTTCCGGTTTTTCCGACTTGTACGTCTATTGACCTTACAATGGTTTGTGCCTGTTGGGCAGGGAATTTGTATGAGATGCACCATTTTGGGGCACGGCCAGTGGAGCCGAGGAGGTCGTGCTGGACGAGGTTGTTGACCTTTATGACCATTCCATCGATCATGTAGTCGAGGGTGAGGCGTTTTTTTGTGAAATCGTTGCATATTTTTATGACGTTTTCGATGGAGTCGGCTTTTTTGATATTCTCGTTTACGGGGAAGCCGAAATCTTTGAGTCGCTGTAAGGTGTCGTAGTGTCCGTCGGCGATTGGTTCGGAGATCTGGCCGACGGAATAGGCGAAGAAGGAGAGGTTTCTTGCGGCAGTGATTTTTGGGTCGAGCAGTTTTAGTGAGCCGGCTGCGGCGTTTCTTGGATTAGCGAAAAATTGTTCGCCGGCTTCGGCGCGGAGGTCGTTTAGCTGCTGGAATGCCTTTAGCGGCATGTAAACTTCGCCGCGGACTTCGATGGTTTGGGGTGCATTTTGGGCGTTTAGCAGGGTTAGTGGGACGGCTTTTATTGTGCGGATGTTCTGTGTGACGTTGTCGCCGATCTGTCCGTTGCCGCGGGTGGCGGCGGTTTTTAGCAGGCCGTCTTCGTAGCGGAGGCTGATGGCTAAGCCGTCGATCTTAGGCTCGACGACGTATTCGTATTTTTGCGGTGCGAGTGCTTTTGCGATGCGCTGGTCAAAAGCTATTAGTTCGTCGGGGTTGTAGGTGTTGTCGATACTGAGCATGGGGACTGAGTGGGCGATCTGGTCGAAAGCTTCGAGCGGCTGTTCGGAGACCCGCTGGGTCGGGGAGTCGGGGGCGATGAGTTCGGGGTATTCGGATTCGATTTTTTTTAGCCGAGTAAAGAGCTGGTCGTACTGCTGGTCGGTGATCTGAGGTTGATTGAGTACGTAATAGAGGTAGTCGTGGCGGCGGATCTGGTCTCGCAGTTCTTCGATAATTTGTCTGGCGTCTTTATTCATACGTTAATTTATACACATAAAAAGCAAGATTTGCAAGTGTGAGATTCCTGGAAAACAATTGATTAATGATTCCCGAAGGACGGGATTCTCAAAATTGAATATTTTATTTAATTGTTGATTGCACTGATGAAACTGATTTTTAAAAATTATTTCACGGAGAAACGGAGCACTGGGGATAACAGCGGGGGGCTATTAGAAATTGTAAATTGTTTTTTTCCAGTTTGTTTTTTGTTTGTTTATTTCTACGAGTTCGAATGATTTTATTAGCCAGTTTTTGCTGTTGTTTTTTTTCAGGTTGGTTTTCATTTTTATGAACATAAATTTTTTGTACTGGGCGGCTGTGCTGTCTTGTTCGAAGAAGATGTTGACTGTGAAAACGGCTTGTGCGGTTTCGGGTTGGGTTTGGATAGAGATGATGCGCAGAACGGCTTTGTCTATCAGGTGGGGAGTTAAGAGTTGTTTGCAATGGCTTACGATGATGTTTTTTCGCAAATGCAGGGAGTCGTTATAATCGTTGCTGAGCAGAGCGGCTATGGCATCGGGGTTTTCTGATTCACCGGCTTTGACTATATTTTTGATGGTAAGGTTAATTTTTTCGAGGTCTGTTTTAATGAAAAAATCCAGGGCCAGGGCCGATAGGGTGATAGCAAGAGGTATTGCCCAATAATACGGGCGGTGTTTTTCGGGGGCGAAAACCTTCAGTAGCCAGAGAGCGACTATTGCAAGGGCAGCGATAGTTAGCAGCAGCAGTGGATTTTCGGTTACGTTTGTCATTTGCAGCCATTATTGCCTTTGCATACCCGATTATCAACAAAAAAATCACCGGCCTTAGCTTGTTTTTTCAGTTACAGCTGTGCGGCAAACTGTTTTCTTGCAATCAATGTCAAATCTAATATACTTATCTGTTAGTTTGCATAATTGATAACTTTCGCTGTTTCTGATTTTCAAGATGATTCAAAACCGCTCAATACAGGATTATATTTTTGTTATTGTCGTTGCACTCATGGCGATAGGAGCCTTATTCGTCTTCAGTGCAGCCGCTGACATTAACCAGCAAATCCAGCTCGATAATTTTTACCGCTTCACCGCATTGCGACAGCTTATGTTTTTCCCACTTGCTGTGATGGTCATGGTTTGCTTTTCGTTTTTTAATTACCGCAAATTAGCGATTCCTAATAATTTTCTAAAATCGCCTGCGGTCTGGCTGATGATTTTGAGCATTATTTTTTCCGCAGCCGTCCTTTTTCCAAAATTCGGAACAGAGATTAACTATGCCCGAAGATGGCTCCGCATACCGCTTGGCTCTATCAGCCTCAGTTTTCAGCCGTCCGAATTAGCCAAATGGTCGACAATTTTCTTCGTTTCCGCTTATTGCGACAGGTTCCACGATTCGCTCGGCCTCTATCGAAAACGTTTTATCCCTATCTGCACTATTGTTGCCTTTGTTGTGGGTCTTATCCTTATCGAAGATTTCGGAACAGCCGCATTTATCGCGATACTGTCTTTTATTATACTCATTGCAGCCGGGGTCAAATTCACTCACATTCTAACCCTAGCTCCACCGGCTTTAGTAGCTTTTTTAGTCGCCTTGTTTTCATCAAAGGCAAGGATTGCCCGGATAACTGCTTTTTTGAATCCATCCGATTTTGCCGATTCTGCTAACTATCAGGCAAACCAGTCGCTGATCGCTCTCGGTAGCGGCGAAGTCTGGGGCAAGGGACTTGGCAGGGGGATTTGCAAATACGGGCATCTGCCCGAGGACACTACAGACTTCATCTTTGCCATAATAGGCGAAGAAATGGGACTCATCGGCACCGCAGCGGTGATAATCCTTTTTATGTTCTTT
>JADHXY010000108.1 GCA_016782755.1 Phycisphaerae bacterium
GACAAGGTGGGTGTTACCCGCCAGACGATTATCGCTACCGAGGCGGGAAAATATTCTCCGTCTCTTAGCTTGGCATTTAAGATAGCGTATGCGTTTGGTGTCGGCATAGAAGACATTTTTAAGTACGAAAGACAGTCAGACTGATTTTCTTGAGACGAAACTGGAAATTAATATGAAAACTGATGTTTGTATAATAGGAGCAGGGCCGGCAGGGCTTCTGGCTTCTATCGTTTCTGCGCAGCGTGGGGCAAGGACGGTTATTGTAGAGCATAAGACGACGGCTTGCAGAAAACTTTTGCACACAGGGGGAGGCCGCTGCAACCTTACTCATACGGGTTCTGTTGAGGAGTTTGTCAGGTCATACGGCAACTCCGGAAGATTTCTGAAACACAGCCTATATGAATTTTCAGCCGATGATTTACGGCAATATTTCGCCCAGCGGGGTTTAGAAACAAAAGTAGAAAAGAACGGCTGTGTTTTTCCTGTTACGGATCGTGCAAGCGATGTTGCTCGTGTTCTTATCGATAACGCTCAAAAGCAGTCGGTTGAGTTTTTATATGGCAAAGAAGTTCAAAGTATCGAAAAAGAGCAAGCCGGCTTTTCGGTGCTTTTCAATGGTAAAAAGATTTCTGCCCGGGCGGTAATAATAGCAACCGGCGGTATAACCTGGCCCTCTACAGGGTCAACAGGAGCAGGATATAAATTTGCCCGCTCCTTTGGTCATATCATAGTTGAGCCTAAGGCATGTCTCGCCCCTTTGGTAACGGCTGAGACATGGCTGGGCCAGCTTGGCGGCGTTAGTATAGAAAATGTTGTGATAAAGGCAAAAGTTGCAAATCGTAAAGTTCAAGCCTCAGGCCCGCTGATATTTACAGCCAATGGAATAGGCGGCCCAGCCGTGCTTGACCTTAGCAGGCTGATCACAGATTATTTACCTGATCACGATAATCCGATAAAGATCACATTGGATATTATGCCGGAATACGAAATAGAGTCGCTCGAGGCTCAGATCATCTCTCTTTGCTCAAAACATCCCAAAAGGGCATTGGCTGGGATTCTTGCGATGTGGCTTCCTAAATCCCTGGCGTTGAATCTTTGTAATCAAATAAGTCCGTCGCAGACAATTCTGGCAAGTTCCCTTCAAAAAAACCAGCGTAAGCAGATCGTAACTATGCTTAAGCGGCTGCCGCTTTCGGTCGTTGCAGCCGGCCCTATTGCCGAGGCGACAGTCACTCGCGGCGGCATTTGTACCGCAGAAGTTAATCCGAGGGCAATGGAATCAAAATTACACAAAGGGCTTTTCTTTGCCGGTGAGGTCATAAACGTAGATGGTCCCTGCGGCGGTTTCAACCTGCAAATCGCTTTCTCAACAGGACACCTGGCAGGTAAAACAGCAGCAGGTATTGTTGGATGTTAAGGATATCAGAAACGAGTTTTATTAGAGATTTTGGAAGGATCAGGAAAAAGTAAATGATTTTATTGCATAAATAGAAGTTTTATTGTAGAATCCCTTTTTCCTTTACGGGGTGTAGCTCAGCTTGGCTAGAGCGCCTGCTTTGGGAGCAGGAGGCCGTAGGTCCGAATCCTATCACCCCGATTTTTCCCTTGTTGTCAGATGATGTCGACAGGTTCTTGGGGTCATTTTTTTCATTTTTGCGAAAGTTAGCATCAGTATCAGGCCGGCTGAGAACATTACTATGCTTATGTTTTGTGAGACTGTGAGTGAGTCGAATTCATAAGGGTTGTCGTCTCGGATGAATTCTATTAAAAATCTTGCGATGCCGTAAAGTATGAGCATCAGGGCGAAAGTTGATCCTGGTTTTGTAAATGCACCTTTATAGTTTTGTGAGCGGCGCCAGAAAAGATACAGCAAAAACGCACAAAAAAAACCGTTCAATGAGGAATAAAGCTGGGTAGGGTGTACGGGGAGCGGGCGGTATCTTCCGTTTTCGACGTTTTCGAGCTGGCTGGTGGTTAACATGTTTTTGGGTTTTAGGCCGGGGTTCCAGCCGCCATTTTCAGTTAAGTATCCGAAATATTCACTTGGGAGTTGAATATAGGCGTTGGGTCTGTTTCTGGTTGGGTCGGGTGCTATCTGGCTTCTGTATGCAAGTGAGCCGTATGGGAAACTTACCGCCCATGGCAGGTCTGTCGGCTTGCCGTAGCAACAGCCGTTCAAAAAACAGCCGATGCGACCGAAGCCGAGGGCCAAGAACAGTCCAATAGCGAGCACATCCAGATACCTTCTTATGGGTAGTTTATTATGCATCATGTATAGCAGCAGGAAGGTCATAGCCACTATAACACCGCCGAGAAGCACAAGCCCGCCTCTCCAGATGGCGAAAATGCTTAGGAAGTCACCCCTGAATTGATCGAAATAAAGGACGACATAAAAAAGCCTTGCTCCTAAGATGCCGCAGATGAGTGAATAAAGGGCGGCATTTGTGATGATTTCCGGGTTGGATGTGAATCTGCAGCTTAGACGGCGGATAACCCAGATGGCGAAAATAAAGCCGATGACTACCATTAAACCGTAACTTTTGACGGTCAGCTCAGTAAAGGGTATTTTGAAAAGTTCGGGGTGCATTTTCGGCTATGCGATCTCCTTGATCTTATTGCCCTCTGTGAAGGTAACGATTTTTGGCTTATGTCCTCTGGCCTCACCTTTTGTCAGATATTGGAAGCTGAAGATGATTATTGTGTCGCCTTTGTTGACCAGATGAGCGGCTGCACCGAGTATTACGCAATCGCCGCTTCCGGCTGGTGCTGGTACGGCGTATGTTTCGAGGCGGCTGCCATTGTCGACATCGGCGATCATAACGGTTTCGTAAGGGGCGATATCGGCAGCCTCCATGAGTTCGGAGTCGATACCTATACTGCCCGGGTACTCGATTTGTGAATCGGTAACCTTAATACGGTGTAACTTACTTTTCAGGAATTTTATATACATTTTCAAAACTCTAATATATTCAACATAAAGGTTTATTCTACATTAAAAAAGCTGTTAGTCCACCAAAATATTATCAATTAACCTTGTGTTTGCTATCCTTATGGCTACGGCTATCAGTGTTCCGGCAGATACGCGGCCAATATCTTCAAGGCTGTGAAAATCGACAATACTTATATATTCCACTTTTATAAGCGGCGATTCGCTTAAGGTTGTACGTATTTGGTCGGTGATGGTTTGGCTGTTTTTTTCGCCTTTTTCGATTAATTGGCGGCAATTTTGCAGGGATTTGTATAGCAGGGCGGCGTCTTTTCTTTGTTCGGGCGTGAGATAGGCGTTTCGGCTGCTAAGGGCAAGGCCGTCGGCGGCTCTGACGATTGGACAGACGACTATTTCGAGGTCCATGTTCAGGTCGCAAACCATACGTTTGATGACCACTGCCTGCTGAGCGTCTTTCTGGCCGAAAAAAGCGAAATCGGGTTTTACAATATTAAAGAGCTTTGCGCAGACGGTCGTTACGCCGCGGAAATGGTTCGGACGGGATGAGCCGCAAAGGCATTCGGTAATTTTTTCGACGTTGACCCAGGTGAGGTTTTGTTGTTTGTACATCTGCTCGACCGCCGGATTAAACACGAGGTCAACGTTGTTTTTTTCGCAAAGCTCGATATCCTTCTCAATGGGTCTTGGGTATTTATCGAGATCCTCGGAGGGGCCGAATTGAGTTGGATTGACGAATATACTTACAACCACAAAATCGCATTTTTCATTAGCCGCACGTATCAGCGAAAGATGACCTTCATGCAATGCGCCCATCGTAGGGACAAAGCCGATGGTTTTGCCATCGCTTCGTGCTTTCTTTACTAAACTTTTTACTTCATTTATTGTTTGTATGACGTCCATTTCTTCAATCCCTAAAAGCTGTGTATGCTTTTATCTGGTCAGTTAGCTTTTTGAGGTGGCTATTATTTGTACAATCAAAGTCACTGCAATCGAGCCTGATTACGGGGCACTTGTTCCAGTTTTCGAAAAGATCGTTGTATCCGGCTTGGAGCGAACTTAAAAAATCGGTGCTGATGTCGTGCTCGTATGTTCGGCCCCGTTTGTGAATTCTATCAAGGCATCTGTCGGGGCTGTCATTCATGTAAATAACCAGAATCGGCTGGGTAGGCTTGTCTTCGAAAGCTTTGTATATATCCATATAAAGGGCGAGCTGCGAATCGTTGAGGGTTTGTTTGGCGTAGATAAGCTCTTTGTTGGAGATGTAATCGCATAAATAAAGCTGTCCGTTTTTGATGTGGCTGCCGGTTAGCTGTTTTATCCTCTGGGTGAGAAAGAACAGCTGTGAATCGAGTGCAAGCTCTTTGTCGCCGTTATAGACCTTTGCCAGGAATGGGTTCTGTTTGTATGGCTCATGTATCCGCGTGCCGCCGGTAACGGCTGAGAGTCCCTCGGCGAGAGTCGTTTTGCCGACACCTATCAGGCCGGCGATGCTTACAAGTTGCGGGACGTTTGGGTCTAAAAAGAAGTCGCTGCCGTTTAGCCGCTTTGATAAGGTTTCTATCGGTTGGGCAAGTGCGGGGTGGATGAGCGATTTATCCAGTTCTAAAATTGCGGAGAGGACGAACGATCTGAGGTGCATCTGGGAATGCGGGACGGTTAGGTTTTCGGTATTGATTATTTCGTCGCCAGCCAGAAGTATGTCAATATCAATCGGCCTTGGCGACCATTTTTTACCATCGTCTCTGCCGAGTATTTTTTCTATTTTTTTGCAAGCTGTCAGCAGAGTATCGCAGTTTATACCAGTTGTTAGTTCGGCGACCGCATTGAGGTACATCGGCTGGGACATATCTGCGAGCGGTGCGGTTTCGGTAATACTGCTCAGGCGTAAGTTTTCTTCGCCTTTGAGCTTAGCGAGCATTTGGATGGCTTTTTGAATGTTTGCGTGCCTGTCGCCGAGGTTGGAGCCTAATCCTAAATATACTTTTCTTCGTGCCATGTTTGTTTTCGTTTCTATTTCAAGGTTGCAAGCCGTTTCATAGCTTTTTCGACATTTTCGGCTGTGGCAAAAGCGGTGAGGCGAAAATACCCTTCGCCTGCTGCTCCGAATCCTGCACCTGGTGTGCCGACGACGTTGGCCTTGTTCAGGAGCATATCGAAAAATTCCCACGAACCGACGCCTTCGGGTGTCTTTAGCCATATGTATGGGGCATTTTTGCCGCCGTAAACATGGTAGCCAAGATCGGCGAGGCATTGACGGATTACGGCTGCATTTTTCAAATAATAATCGATAACTTTCTTAATCTGCTCCTTGCCCTCATCACTATAAACCGCAGCCGCACCGGCCTGGGTAATATATGATACACCGTTGAATTTTGTGCAGTGTCTTCTGTTCCATAGCGGCCTGACATCTATGGCTTTGCCTTCTTTTGTATAAGCTTTGAGTTCCTTTGGTACGATGGCAAAGGCGCAGCGGACTCCGGTGAAGCCGGCTGTTTTGGAAAAACTGCGGAACTCGATAGCAACTTCTTTAGCACCTTCGATCTCGTAAATCGAATGCGGTATCGAATCGTCTGTTATGAAGGCTTCGTAGGCGGCGTCGAAAAAGATGACCGCCTTATTTTCCCTTGCGTAATCAACCCATTTTTTCAGCTCCTCTTTTGTCGCTACCGTACCGGTTGGGTTGTTCGGATAGCAAAGATAGATCATATCTACAGGTTTGTCGGGCAGGGCGGGTACGAAATTGTTCTCGGCTGTGCATGGCAGATATACTATTTTTTCGTATCTGCCTTTGTCGGCGGGGACTCCGCCTCTTCCTGCCATAACGTTGGTATCGACATAAACCGGATAGACAGGGTCAGTAACTGCTACTACATTATCGAGTCCGAAAATTTCCTGCATATTGCCAGTGTCGCATTTGGAACCGTCGCTGACGAAGATTTCGTCATTGTCGATATTTACGCCCCGGGCTTTGTAGTCGTTGGTGTTTATAGCTTCTCTTAAAAACTCGTATCCGATGCCGCCATCGTCATAGCCGCGGAAGGTTTCAATTTTTCCCATTTGCTCGACGGCTTTCTTCATCGCACTTACAACAGCAGGGGCCAGCGGTTGAGTGACATCTCCGATTCCCATGCTTATCACATCAGCGGTTGGGTTTTCGACTTTGAACTGGCGCAATCTTCTGCCGATTTCCGGAAATAGATATCCTGCCTGTAGTTTTAAGAAATTTTCGTTGACTGTGATCATGTTTTCCTCTCTTTGACAAATTCAGGTTAACATTTGTTTATGTTACTCTTCTAACCAGGTTGGCCCGATGGCAACGTCCACTTTTAAGGGGACATCGAGTTTGACGGCACCTGTCATTTTGTCGCTTATCCATTTCGCATGTTCCTGTGCCTGGTTTTTCGGCAGCTCGAAAACAAGCTCATCGTGTATCTGCAAGATCATTTTCACTGGCAGTTGCTGTCTTTCTATGCGTCTTTGGATATTTATCATTGCTACTTTTATCAGGTCGGCGGCGGAGCCTTGTATAACGGTGTTGACGACAAATCTTTGGGCCTGCGATCTTTTGTTGCCGTTTTTGTTTTTCAAGTTTGGTATCCTTCTTTGTCTGCCGAGTATCGTTTCGGCATAGCCTTTTTGTGCAGCTTCTTCAATCACTCGATCCATAAAAGTCCTTATCGAACTGTAGCGTGCAAAATAATCATCGATAAACTTTTTCGCTTCAGTTCTGCTTATACCAATCGTTTGCGAAAGGCCGAACGCACCCTGGCCGTAAATTATTCCGAAATTCACCGCCTTGCAGCGAGAACGCATATCGCTTGTTACTTCCTTTTGCGGTACCGAGTATATCTGCGAGGCTACGAAAGTGTGAATGTCCATATCATTTGCAAATGCATCCAGCAGAGCCTTGTCCTTTGAAAAATG
>JADHXY010000014.1 GCA_016782755.1 Phycisphaerae bacterium
CTGCAAAAGTCACTGTCAGCTGTTATTATGGGACTGCTAAAAATTACAAAAAATCTGTGGCAAATTTAACTGATGCAAGAACGCAAATTTCTAATAAATCCCGAAAGAACCTGCGCCGGAATATCAGCAAGCTCAGGCTCAGGAATATCACTCAAAGCTATCCTGTCGATCACCTTTACCGCACTTATTCCCTGAACTTTCAGAACTTTGACAATTTGCTCCGCCTCCCTTATCTGACCATCTGCCATCATTCTCAAATATGCTATCACTCGCTTGGTCAGCTCTTTTTCGCTCATTTGAGCAGGCTTTGATTCTGCGGTTTGCGGCTGACCCTCTTTTGGGGTCTCGCGTTCACTGAGAATAGTTTGTTCGATATTAAAAGTCTCCTGCATCAAACTCTTTTTTCTCGCCTCCTCTTCACTATCAAGCGGTGCAAGCTTAAGTTCCTCACCAGCAGTTGCATTGAGATCGGGGACATACACCTTGTTATGACATGCCGGGCACTTTCCCCATTTACCCCCCGAACTGTCCGCAGCCTCGATTTTCTTATTGCAATGATTGCAATGGAATGTAATGCTCATCTTATGCCTCCAATAAATGTTTTTACTTAGCGGCCTTATAATTTACAACTACATCCGTACTTATCCCGCCTCTCGGAGTAAACTTCGATGTTACCTTCATCCAGCGAGGTTCGCAAATACAGCTCAAATCGTCAAGTATCTCATTGGTCAAAGCCTCATAAAAAATCCCTTCATTCCTGTAGCTTTGCATATAATACTTCAGACTTTTAAGCTCGATACACTTTTTATCCGGGCAATACTCTATCACGATCTCGCCAAAATCCGGCTGACCCGTCTTAGGGCAAACACTCGTAAACTCCGGGCATCTGATCGTAATCGTATAATCCCTTTCTTCTCTGGGATTATCAAACAATTCTATCTGCGGTTTTTCGTTCATTTCTTTATCCTGCTTGATTTTTTATTAAACTAATATAATATAAATAACTATATTTGACAAGAGCGACGATTATGAACAATAAAAATAAAAAAGCAATTATTTTACTCAGCGGCGGGCTTGATTCCGCAACGGTAATAGCCATAGCCGCAAGCCAGGGCTATCTCTGCTATGCCCTCAGCTTCAGATACGGACAAAGACACGAAAGAGAACTGATTTCTGCCGAAAATATCGCCAAAACCAACAATGCCGCCCAACACCGAATAATCGATATTGACCTCGCCCAGCTTGGCGGCTCAGCACTCACCGATAAAAACATCGAAGTACCAAAGCAGGGAGACGACCTGGAAAACAAAAATAAAATACCGATAACATACGTACCCGCCAGAAACACCATCTTTTTGAGCTATGCACTTGCATGGGCCGAGGTCATAGGTGCATTTGATATCTTCATCGGCGTAAACTCCAGCGACTACAGCGGATACCCCGACTGCAGAGCAGAATTCATAAAAGCCTTTGAAAAAACCGCAAACCTCGCAACAGCCGCAGCTATCGAAAAAAAGGGTATATACAAAATACACACACCTATCATAGAATTGTCCAAAGCCGAAATAATAACCGCCGGCACAAAGCTCGGCGTCGATTATTCACTAACGCACAGCTGTTACGACCCCACCCCGCAGGGAAAAAGCTGCGGCAAATGTGACTCATGCAGACTGCGATTAAAAGGTTTTAAAGAAGCCGGAATAAAAGACCCTATCGAGTACGCAATATGAAAATTTCCGAAATATTCTACTCCCTACAGGGCGAGGGACAACTCGCCGGCAAGCCCAGCGTTTTCATCAGGCTCAGCGGCTGTCCGCTGCGATGCAGATGGTGCGACACTAAATACGCACTCGACCCCGATTCCGGCATCGACTACTCCACCGAAAATATTGTCACCAAAACTCTCAGCTACAATACAGATCACGTAGTAATAACTGGCGGAGAACCGATGATCAATCCCGGATTGATCACTCTCACAAAAAAATTAAAATCCCTGAATAAACACATAACCATAGAAACATCTGCAATAAAATATCAACCCAACCTCGCCTGCGACCTGATGAGCATCAGCCCAAAATTAAGCAATTCCGCCCCATTAGAAAAAGGCCTCGCCAAATCCCATAACGCTCGCAGAATAAACACCGAAGCCGCAAAAGCTCTTCTTACAGATTACGATTGTCAACTGAAATTCGTAGTAGATTCCCCCGATGACATTTTTGAAATAAAAGATTTTCTAAAAAAGATCGCTCCCGTTGACAATAATAAAGTAATGCTAATGCCGCAAGCAGCCAACAGAACTGATCTTCTCGAAAAATCACCCCTCGTCGCAGAACTCTGCAAAGAAACCGGCTTTACCTTCTCCCAAAGACTTCACATCCTCCTCTGGAACAACACCAGGGGCATATAAATGAGTACAAACCGCTAAAAAACTATTTTTTTATCTGATGTTTCCTACGATATTCAACAGGTGACATGCCCGTTTCTCTGGTAAAAAATTGATTCAGGTTCTTGATGCGCCCCATTCGCATTTTTCCTGAAATCTGTCCTATCGAAAGATCCGAATTCTCTAACATGTTTTTTATACAGGACAAGCGAACTCTGCGTATCTCAAAACCTAATGAGTACTTAAGCTCTTTTTTGAACTTCGTATATAAGTTATTGCGCGATATGCCAATATGTTTAAAAACATCTTTTACCCTTATAGGCAGTCTCGCATTGTCGTGTATAAATCTTAAAGCCGCAGATACTTTGGGATCCTTGACAGCAAAAAAATCTGTCGATCTACGCTTCACAACATCCATCGACTGTGCAATTATTCGCTGGCTGCTCATTTTTTCGCCATCGATCAACCTATCAAGCAATGCCCCTGCCTCATACCCCGCCTTTTTGGTATTGATCGGTATACTTGACAAAGGAGGATTCGCAAGACGACAGATAACCTCATCATTATCTACCCCAATTACAGCAATCTCTTCAGGAACTTTGATATTACCAACCAGACATGCCACAAGAATTTGACGTGCATATACATCGTTATAAGCCATAATGCCAACTGGCTTTGGCAATGACCTGAACCACTCAATAAGCAATTGCTCCTCAATATCCCATGGCCTGTCCTTAGCCTCATATACACGGCTGTATTGTAACACATCGAAACCGGCTTCGTTAATATATCTCAAAAAAGCAGCTTTACGCTCATCAGATGCTATCAGTCCGCTATATCCGCAAAACGCAAAATTTCTGAACCCTTGTTCGAGCAGATGCTCAGCCGCTATTTTACTCGAGGTTTGCCAGTCATTGATTACCGCAGGCAATCTCGGCTGGGTCAAATCAGGTGCAACCGTTATCCGGGCAATCCCATCACTTAATATGCCTTGCAATCTTTTGGTTTCGCGTAAATCATAAATAATACCATCAAACTCAGTATCTCTTGTTTGTCTCAGCTCTGTCACAGATGTGTTGGGTATATGCAAAAAACTCCAGTTACCAACCGTAAGAGCGTATTCGGCTATACCAAGCAAAAGGCCTCTGCCAAAAACTCCTTCGGACTTTATCAATAATAATACTTTTCTTTTTGAAGACTGCATACTGATCCTGCTAATAAATAAAATACACCAAAACCCTTTTACAAAAATCCTTATTTACCGGGCTTGTGTAAAACAAAGTTATTGTAGCAAGTAAAAATCGGACAACAACAAAAAAACTGGGTGGGTAGCTTTAGCGAAATCAGTGATCAAATAATCTTTTAAAATCCTGTCTTTGTCCTGCAAATCCGGTCAGATGTTTTTAAGATTTTCCGTCTTTTCATCAAGTTCTAAGTCGCCGCCGAAGTTGCTCCCAGCTGCCAAAATCGCGCAAAATCTTGCAAAAAATTCGCAAACTTTTCGTAAAAAAATCGTATTTTTTAAGAAAAATTCCAAAAAATTACAAAATTTTCCAAAAAATTCCAAAAAAATATCTTACCCAAATTACCAAATCCCTATATTAGTACATGATTTTTTATAGGTCCTGAAAATTTATATCAAAACGAACATTATACCATTTTAACCTGTATAATCAGTCCGTACTTAATACAGTCCGATAAACATGTGGTTTTACAGGAGGATAGTTTTTGCTGAGTATTGCCGTAAGTCCTTATTATAAAAGCATATATAGGCCTGATATTTTTTTGATGGAACGGGAAATCTCAATTTATAGGACCTTATTTTAATATGCTTTTTCCCATTCATGATTATTCATTGCTAATACCGCCTGAAAGGCCTTTTTTCACTTTAAAAGTTAAGCTTACAGCCGTGCAAACCGATAATTTTCATCATAAGAAGGTTGTTTCAAGCCTTTCTGGTAAGCTAAAAAAATCGAATAATTTTGAAAGCTCGGTGGTATGAAAAAGAAAATAAATCTTGCCCTAAGTCTTTTGTTAGCTTGTGGTTGTATATTAGCCAATGGTTGTGGTGATAAGTTTTTTGACCCCACTCAGATAGGCAGATTTCGCCCCAAGCCCGCTGTAAATGTCATTCTTCCAACCCTTGGCGTAGCCGAGGAAACCCCATCGCAATGGGAAGGCTCTGAAGACCCAAGACCAACGGACATAATGATTTATGAAACGGATTATGTTTTCGGCTATGGCGATATTATCCGCGTCGATATCTTCGAGCTGTTCGAAGAGGGCATTCGTTTTGTAAATGACTATACAGTAACGGAAACCGGCAAAATTTCTATACCGCAGGTTGGTATAGTTCAGGCATCAGGCCTTACGGAATCTCAGTTTGAGGAGGAAATCAAAGAAATCCTCTCGCCGAACATATTGCGAGACCCTTCCGTATCTGTAGCATTGATGCAATCTCAACAGCGAAAGTTTTCTATTCTGGGCAATGGTGTGCCGATTCCAGGCAGATATGATATTCCCAGGTATGATTTTCGGCTTACAGACGCACTGGCTATGGCGCAGGTTGCGACTCAGTTTAACATAAGCTATATTTACGTGACCCGGCATGTTACTGGTAACGAGTTGGAAATTGGAAATGAGGATTTCGACGAAGTTTCACCGTCAGAGCCGTTAGAAGTGCCTGAGGGCGAAATGCTTGAGCTGATCGCACCGAGTGCCCATAGCGGTTTTTTGGCAAATGAGTATATTATGACTGCGTCGGATATGGTTGACGAGAGCGAGCTTGAAGCGGCTGCGACTCCTGATGGATTGAATCCGATAGCGGAGGATATTTCTGAGCTTCTTGATATAGCCGAGGAGCTTGATTCCGAGCTTCCTGAGGAACTGGAAGTTAAGCTGCCCGAGGTTGAGGAGGATGGTGGCAGGATAGAGTGGGAATTTAAGGATGGTAAATGGATTCCTGTTCAGATAGGCGAGCCTGCGAGAGTAGCAGAGCCGGAGATGTCGACGGAGCGTGAGGTTGCAGCTGAAAAGAAGGAAATTGAAGATGTAAGCTGGCCTGAGATCGGAACTGGTGGAGTTGAGACCCGAGTAATCGAAATTCCAACCGATAAGCTTTCGGGCGGCGATCCACGTTATAATATAGTTATTCGACCGGGTGATAGTGTTCATGTACCAGTCGATGTTATAGGAGAGTACTTTATATACGGCAATACGAATAATCAGGGCGCAGTTACATTGACAGGCAGGCCTCTTACCCTTAAAATGGCAATTGCAGCGGCTGGCGGTCTTGGCCCATTGGCATGGCCGAAGAAGTGCGAAGTTACGCGTAGGATTGCCAAGGACAGGGAAGTGACGGTAATGGTTGATCTTGAAAAGATAGCCAACGGCGAGCAGCCTGACTTTTTCATAAAGCCTCTTGATCTGATAAATGTTGGAACTCATCCAACATCAAGATGGCGTGCGGTGGTGCGTAATGCTTTTCGCGCTACTTATGGATTTGGTTTTATTTATGACCGCAATTTTGCGGACAGAGATTTCGGAACCAGCAGGCCGATACCTAATTGGTTCTAATAATGGTTTTTTATGGCAGAAATAATATCTTCTTCGTCAGATACGGCTCAAAAGCAATCTCATGAAAGCGGTAGCTTTGGGGATTGGCTCGGGCTTGGGGTGCATACATGGGTTAAGGCTGGTGTTGTTCTTGTGCTGCTTTATTTTCTTTTCAGTCATGAGATTAGTAAAATTGTTGTTCAGTGGGGCGATCCGAGTTGGTCTCACGGTTTTTTGATCCCATTGTTCAGTTTGTATTTTTTAAATCAGCACAGGGGTCAGATATTAGAGGATCACAAGCGAGGGCTTTTTAAGAGTAATTATATTGGATTGGTTTTGCTCTTATTTGTAATTGTCTTTTACCCTTTGAATATTGCCAGCCCGGCTTTGCAGTATGGATATTTTAATCCGTTGAGTGTAATTGCATGTCTTGGCGCGTTAGTACTTTTTTTAGGCGGCTGGCGTTTAGTGAAGTATTCATGGCTTGCTGTGTTATTTTTGATCTTTGCGGTACCTTTGCCCCAGAGATATTATGTGGCTATAACGATGCCGATGCGAATTTTTGCTGCTAACGTTTCAACGGCATTGCTTAATTTATTTAATGGGATAGAGGCAACGGTCAATGGAGTTGTGATCGATGTTATTTATAAGGGAGTTCACCTTGAGCCGGCATTGAATGTTGCGGAGGCTTGCAGCGGAATGCGGCTTTTGATGGCATTTCTGGCATTGGGCGTGGCTATGGCTTATCTTCATTACCGGCCTTTGTGGCAAAGGCTAGTTCTTTTGGCTTCTACGGTACCGATAGCGATATTATGTAATGTGGTTCGTGTTACTGTTACAGGTTTTATTTATGTTTTGTGGGAACCCAAATATGCCCAGGGGATATATCATGATATGCTTGGTATGCTGATGCTTCCTCTGGCATTTTTTATTTATGGCGGAATCGCATGGTTTATGGAGAATATTTTTATTGAGGAAGAGAGTTTAAGCAAGCCGGCTGAAGAGATAATAATTCGTAAAAAGAGTAGCTGAGTATGATAGATAGCAAAAAAATCAGAAAAGAGTATTTTGAGCCTGCATTTTTGATTTGTGTCATAGTGCTGGGTGTTGCTTGTTTTGCTATGCCGAGGATTATCGGGGGTTTGGGTGTTTACCTTGAAAAGGAGCCTCTTGCAATAAGTAAATCCCTTGAGTTGCTGGCAGGTGAAAAGCTTGGTGGATATGATATAGATTTTAAGGAGAAGATAGGAAACAAGGCAATCGTTGAGAGTCTTGGTACCGAGGAATATATTCAATGGACTCTTGTTGATACTGATGTTGAAGCTGATAGTCCAGTACGTTATTGTACGCTTTTTATAACATATTATGATAGTCCTGATCGAGTGCCTCATGTTCCGGAGGAATGTTATACGGGTGGGGGTTATCAGAAGATAGCGTCTGAGGGTTTTTCGGTTAAATACAGCGAAGAGGAGCCATCGCTGACAATTCCCGTAAGACGAGTAGTATTTGATTCAACTAAAAAGAGTTTATGGCAGAACGATACTAAATTTTCGGTTATGTATTTTTTCAACGTGAACGGGGTTTATTGTAACAGCAGGGAAGATGCTCGTTTTGTGATAAACCGGAATGTATTAAGCAAACAGTTGTTTTTTTCGAAGGTGGAATGGAAGTTTTTTGGCAAGGACAGGTTTGGCGGTTTTGCTTATCCGAAGAAGGAAGATATAGAGGCGGCAAGTGAAAAGCTGCTCAAGGCATTTGTTTGTAAGCTTGAAAACGAACATTGGCCCCAGATAGAAACTAAGTAATAGAAATTTACATGTGCAAGAGTGAGGAATTTTATGGCTAAGCGATTGAATAAGAAAGTTGTATTTATTGGAACAGTCTTTTTGATTTTAGCAGGTTTTGCTGCTATAGCAGTGATGTTTCATTTTAACCAGGACCCTACTAAATTAATCGTTAGTGGCGACGAATATTTTAAGAGTGCGATGGAGCAGGAGGATTCGGAATTAGCGTCAGAGGATTTTGCTAAAGCGGCTCATTGTTATCTTAAGGCACGTCAAAAATTAGAGGATGATTCAGCGAGGGTTGAAATACTTTATAAGCTGGTAAAAGTTTACATGCAAACGAAAGCATGGGATAATATTCTTGGCTGCTGGGCCAAGATAGCTCAGCTTGATCCGGAGGATTATGAGTCACGGCTGTCTCAATTGAATTATTTTTATATTCTGGCAGATAACGGCGCTCAACAGGCCTGGAAGGGGATTGTTTCGCAGATATCTGATTTTCAGGAAATTGTGGACGAGACGAAGCTTGGAAATAAGGTTTCAGATTTTAATGCCTATGGTGCTGAGGATGTAGATTTTGCCGAGAGCCTGAGATGTTATCTTTTCGGAATGATGGGCAGGGCAGAATTAGAGATAGCTAAATCAGGCGCAACGACGGATGTAGAGGAGTCTTACAATAATGCGATCAGCAGTCTTAATAAAGCTATCGAATATGAACTTTCAAATGTAGATTGCCGCTATTACCTTGCGCAGGCTTTGATAGGCAAGGGTGATGTTTATGCGGGTAAGAATGATATTGTTAGCAGGGACGGGTTTCGGGCAGAAGCTAAAATGCAGCTTGAAAAGGCGGTAGAGATGTCTGCTGATGATGCGCAGTCGCATATAAATTTACTGTCTTTGCGGCCTTTGCTTGAGGGTTATGATAGTTTTGAACAAATGGAGTCACTTGAGCCTGACTATATTTTACTCGCAGAAAAATTTACTGATTCGAGTTTAGTTCATTCGACGTTATCTAATTATTACGGCCTTATTGGTACTGCGAAGATTGATAAGGCGATAGATTCAATAGACAAAGCTGTTTCTCTTGAGCCGAAAAATATCATGTATCGGTTGTCGGCAATGAGTGAATATGTCTTAAGGTATAATATTAAAGGTGACATGTCAGATTATGACAAGGCAGTTTCTTTAGCGGAAGAGACGCTTGGTTTGCCTGATTGTCGTGAGGTTAAGGGTCCATATAAATGGGCGAATAAGTTGAACCGGATCAGGGTTAATTTCTTTTTGATAGATGTTTATCTTGACAGGGTGCTGGAGGCGAAGTGGGCTGGTGAGAATATTGAGGCCCAAAAGGAAGAGTTGATTTCCAAGTCGGAGCAAGTGCTTTCAAGACTTGAGCAGTTGTTGGGCAGCAGTGATGATCCGCAATATATTAAATGGAGCAATGTTCTTGAACTTGCTAAGGGTAATGAGGCCGAAGCAATAGCAGAACTTTACAGTATTTATGAGCAGCTTAAAGCTTCGGATAAGATGGATTCAAAGCTGTTTTATATTCTCGGCAAGGAGTTTATGAATAAGCCTGAAGTTGGTGCGGCAGCGGAGTTTTTGTCGAGTGCTCTAAGTTTGAATAATCGTAATGTTGTTGACAGGATAGATAAAACTAAGCCGGGTGCGATTATTGATTATGCGGAGGTACTTGAAAGAGTGGAAGCTTATGAGCCTGCGTATAGTGTTCTGGGTTTTTATGAAAAAAGTTTTGGTGTTAGTTTTCGCAGTGACATGTTAAAGGCCAAATGCCTTATTGGTTTGTCACGGTACGAAGAGGCGGCGGAAATACTCGACCGGCATGACCAGAATTCAGAAGTGATGAGTATGAGGTCTGATATTATTGTTTCACAGATCAGGAAGTTGCGTCTTGCTTTGAGTAATATTCGTATGTCTGGCGATAATGTTCTGGCAAAAGAGTCTGGTTCTGGTGATACAGCTGAAATTAAGGCCTTGGAGTCTGAGATAGATGGTTATATTGTCAAACTCGCAGAACTTATCGAGAAGCAGCTGGGCGTTGCTCCTGAATCGGTGTTGGTAGATACGGTTACGCAGGTTTGCAATAGTTATATCTATGGTGGGCAGATTGAAAAGGCACGAGATTTAATAGGTAAAGTATTAGAGGAATTTCCAGATAACACAATATTTAAGTCTTACAGTAAGATACTTGAGAGTTCTGATCTCCAGTGGGAGGCCGGATCGGAGCAGCTTAAGGCAGTTGAGCGGAAAGTTCTTTTTGGAATAGCAGATATGGTGCAGAGAGAGTTCAGTCTTGGTCAGTTTTATATGCGTACAGGACAGCTTGTGGAGGCAAAGGAGAGCCTGAGGAAAGTTTTATCGAGTCAATTGGAGCAGAGAGATGAAGGTATAGATACATTGAGTCCGCAGGAAAATAGGGCGTTGGGTTCTCTTTTTGATGTGGCGACCCAAACTGAGGATTTCGAGTTGGCGGAGGAGCTTTTAAATATTGTCAAGGTTCATGATTTTGATGAATGTGGCGGCAGTTTTTTTGAGGCTAATCTTTTGTATGCCCAAAAGGATTACGAAAACGCTTTAGGGTTGATTAATAAATGCGTAGAGAAGAGGCCGTTGTTTTCTCATGGATACGCTTTGAGAAGTAATGTTCATTCGGCTCTCGGCAATGATATGGAAGCTATAGCGGATGCACGAAGGGCGAATCAGTTAAATCCTCTGGATAGGAATATTGCTAAAGGGCTGGCAATTGTATTGTTGAAAAGAGTTCAGCAATTACGGGGAGATGCTCCGGCAGACCTGCTGAGTGAAACTAAAACAGCGTTTTTGCTGGCAATTAAGCATAATCCGCAGGAGTTGAGTCTTCAGGGTTTGTATTCGGAATTGATTAGCTCCGATGATCCGCAAAGGGCGATGGCTATACGCCAGAGTTTGTTGAAGATGGATCCTACTGTTGATAATGCGGTTATGTTAGGAAGGATGGGCGCGAGGCTTGGCAGCGGAGCGGAGATCGCTGAGGAGCAAAAGGTTTATTTTGAGATTGCGGAAAAGGCTTTTGAGAAGGCTTTGCAGATAGAGCCTGGTAATCAGAGCGTTATTGAAAATATAGTTCAATATTACAGGTTGTCAGGCCAGGAGCAGAAGGCAGAAGAGTTTTTGGCTGGTTTGGGCGACGAGGGGACGTTCTGGCGGTTATATGTGCAGGGCGGTAAATATGAAGAAGCGAAAGCGATACTGGAAAAAAAATATCAAAGCTCGCAAGCGGATGAGGAAGTTTTGAAGGGTTTATTGTTTGTTTCAAAGCTTACAGGTGATAAGGAAAGTGCAAAGAAGTATGGCGGCGAGTTGGTATCTAATGAACCTGTCGCAGATAATTACGCAATTCAGATCGAAAGTTATCTGGATATGGGCTTGGCACCAGAAGCAGAAGAGGTTTTGGTGGTATTTGAAGAGAAGTATCCGGAAAATGGAAATCTTTTGCGACTTAAGGCGTGGTCGAGCCTGATACAGGGCCGGTTAGAGGAGTCGTTGGAGTTGATTAATAAGGATATCGAGTCTAATCCCCAAAATGCGGTTTCGCTGGTCTTGCGGGGTCAGGTTTATCTTATGACGGGCAAGTATGGTGATGCGATAATTGATTTCAAGAGGAGTAAGTCCTTGCGGGATGTTCCTCAGACGCGGCTGGCACTTAGCAGAGCCTTTATCAGCAGCGGCAGGGAAGAGGAGGCTATTATCGAGTTGAGGGGGTTATTGGATGACAGCGTTGTTGGAGAGCAGGCGAGTTTGCTTTTGGAGTATCTTTATACAAGTCTTGATCGTGAAAGGGCATTGGAAGAACTTTATGAGGTTAGTATTGAGAAATATCCTGACAGTGTTCGATGGTATAATAGTGCGGCAGGATTCGCAGAAAAGCAAAAAAAGTTTCCAAAGGCCCAGGAGCTTTATAAGGCTGGTTTTGATAAGAAACGAGTGGATGATGGATTGAGTGCGGCGGCTTTTGACGGCTATCTTAGGGCTTTGCTGGCACAGGATAAATATGATGAGGTTTTTGCGTATGCAGGGAAATATATAGATGGTTTTTATGCTCCTATGGCTTATATAAAGTTGTGTGCGGCAGAGGTTGGGGTCGGTGATAAGCAGCAGGCGATCAATTATTGCAGGAAAGCAATTGAGAAGGCGGGCTCAAATCAGGCTTATATCGCAACGATACTTCAACAGACTTATAGTTTGCTGGGTTATGACCAGTCTTTGGCTGTGATCAATCAGATATTGAGTGTTTCTCCGGATTCTTTGGCGGCTAACAATGCGATGTTTAATTTGGTGTTGATGAAAGGTGATTTTAAGGCTGCGATTGGATACCTGGATAAATGTTTAAGTATTAGCGAGGCGGGCAGTCAGGCAGAATCGGGGTATATTTTGAAGAAGGCCAGTGTGCTTTATTCTTTGTATAAGGCGACGTCCGATAAGGGTTATCTGACGAAGATGATCGAAGAGTACGAAAGGGCTATAGAAAAAATGCCGAATAATACGATTGCGATGAATAACATAGCATTTATATTGGCAGATGAGGGTGTCAGGCTTAATGATGCCCTTGGGTATAGTGAGAAAGTTTATGAATTGGCGGCTGACAATCCGTCTTATCTTGATACTTATGGATTTGTTCTTTATAAAAATAAAGATTACCAGAAGTCCGTGGAGATGCTGCTCTCTTCTATCAAGCAGTCAGAATTGAGAAGTTTGGAGGCTTCATGGGAAGTTTATGAGCATTTGGCTATGTCCCTGGAAAAGAATGGAGAAAAAGAGCAGGCCGCAGAGGCTTATAAGAAGGCGATAGATAAACTAAGTAAAGGCGGCGGAAGTCAGAGTGAGCAGGCTATATTGAGGTTGAAAGAAGCTTTGGAGAGTTTGTGATCTGTATTATATTCGGACGTTAAATAAAAAAATCCAAAAAGTTTGTATTATTTGGAATTAAGGATCGAAAGGTTTTGAAATGAATAATAGCAGTCAGTCAGGTATGCAAGGTAGAAGGCCGTTGCCATCAGCCCAGGCCGGCTTGACTCCTAAAGAGATATATGCAATTGTGAGAAGGCATGTATTCCTGATAATATTTTTTACTATTATTGGTATGGTTTCAGGTGGTGTGGGTTGGAAGTTGATGCTGAAATATAACCCGAAATATACGGCTAGCACGTTTATAAAGGTTCTTCCTCGTTCTGATATAGATCCGATGCTGATATCGAGTCCTGTAGTGAATAAAGATATTCAGTATGGCTATCGTATGTCATTGGCGGCACTGATTAAGAGTCAGAGCAATCTTGCGGAACTTGTCAAGAGGGAAAGGGTTCAAAAGACCAAGTGGTTTGAGAAGCTTGGTAAGGCAAAAGATAAAAGAATAATCGAGGCAACGGAAAAACTTAAAAAGAAATTTGGAGCCAGTGCACAACGAGACGGCGATTTTATTATTCTTTCAATGACCTGCAATGATGCAAAAGAATCGGCATTGATAGTGAATGAAATGCTGGATCTTTTCGTTAGTTCTCAGCAAAGCAAAAAGGTCGGAGAGGTACTTTTGAAATTAGCGAGCATAAATAATCAGCGGAACGATGTTCTTAAGGAGTTGAATAATGCTGACCGATTGCTGGATGAGGTCACTAAGACGACGAAATTTACAGACCTTACAGAAAAAACTTACAGGGATGAGTTAGATACTAAGTTGTCGCAGCTTGAGATGGAACAGAGTTCACGATCAGAACAAATACGCAGTTTACAGGCAAACGTTAGTATTTTACAAAATCAGTTGGGTCGACCTATAGATGATCAGATCAAAAACCAGATAGAAAATGATCCCACAACGATTCTGCTGACACAGCGATTGGTGAGCTATGAGGCTGAACTGGCTGGCAAGCTTACGAAATACGGTGAAAACCATCGTGTTGTGAAGGAAATCAACGAAAATATCAGTGAGACACGCTTGAGTAAGGAACAGCGTAAGCAGGAGATTGCTGCCCAGACTCGTAGGGCAAATTATCAGAATGCTGCTGACCAGTTAGTGATTTTGCAGGAGCAATTGGCAGAACTTAATAGGTTGCGAGATGAAGCAGCGGCAAGGAAGCGGGATATTGATCTGGCACGCACGCAATATCAAAGGCTTGAATTGGATAGAGATGCTGTAAAAGAAAGGCTTGATCAGATTGATAGCCAGAGAGCAAGCTGGAAATTAATGGCAGAAGATCCGGAAGCACCTAAGGTTCAGAAGATTGGTGATGCACCTGTTCCAACAGAAATCAGTTCTCCAATGTGGTATGTATATATACCGGGCGGTACTATGCTCGGGATGTTTCTTGGTATAGGTCTGGCATTTTTGGTTGAGATTCTCAATGACATATTGCGAACACCTAAGGATGTTGCGAAGTTTGTTCGTGTACCGCTTCTGGGCGTTATACCTGATACGAAACAGGATAGTCAAACTAAGAAAGTTATGCCGTGGGATGTGGTATGCAAGGCTCCTTACTCGGTTATTAGCGAATCTTACAGGCGTTTGCGTACCAATATAAAGCTCAATAATAATTCATCAGAGCAAAAGAAGGTTCTGCTTATTAGCAGTGCCATGGCAGGTGATGGTAAAACATCAGTTGCGGTTAATACGGCAATGACTTTTGTTGCGGAAAATAAGAGAGTTCTTTTGGTAGAGGCTAATTTTTGGCAGCCGAAGTTTCATAAGATTTTTATTAAAAACGAGGTTGAAGAATTAGACCAGGAAACCGCGGAATTTGGACTTAGTACTTTGCTGACCGGTTTGTGCGGCTATAAGGAAGTTATCAGGTCATCGGGTATAGAGGGTCTTGATGTTATAGATGCGGGGATGCTTCCGTCTAATCCGGCGGAGCTGCTGGGTGGAGACGGGCTTGCTAAGCTTGTCGAACATCAACGCCATCATTATGATTATATAATAATTGATGGTCCTCCGGTGCTTCTTGTTAGTGATGTGAAATCTATTGCCAGCTATGTTGATGCTACGATCCTAGTATTCAATGCAGGAAATACTCGACGAGGTGTTGCAACGAGAGTTATACGTGAATTTAATGAGATCAATGCGGATATCATGGGCTGTGTGCTCTTCTCAGTCAAGGCTATGAAGGGCGGTTATTTCCAGGAACAGTTCAGGCTTTATGAAGAGTTTCATAAGCCGCAGCTTGCAAGATCGACATAATGATCGAAGTGAAGTAATTCAGGACGTTTTCAAGATGGCCCTGCAGATATCTGCGGGGTCATTTTTTTATTTCAGTTCTCATTAGCTGAGCTTTTTTGACGATTTTGTCGATGTCTGTTTTCTGTCGAGGTTGAAGGTCGAATGACCAGTCGTAGGCGTCAACAATCTTTTTTGGGTTTATTATTTGTGCAAAAAAGTCAAATGGGAATTTATCATACCATGGCCTGTTTAGTTTTCTGTGGGTTACGAGGGTCTGGTAGTCGTTTTTGGATAATCTTACGTTGTAGTCGCCATACCAGTTGAATGAGACAGTAACGGGGGTGCGGCCAATTTCTTCGTCATTGAGTGTTAGAAGGGCGTCAGAAGGATTTGAGTTTATGGTTAGCGTTCTTTCGACGCAACCGGTCAGGAACATGGAGATTGTAGCAAGAAGCAACAAAGCCGGCATTTTAGAGTACTGGTTCATAAATCGAATCCTTTCATTAATATGGTATTTGCAGTTAAGATAATCTCCGCTGGCAAGTTAGTCAAGTATAAACAAAGCCGGTAATTTGAGCATTAATTCCTCATGGCAGTTACTGGCGAAGGTATTCGGCCTTTTCTGGCGATGAAATCGGGGGCTGCTACTTTTGGTACTTTCATAACGGGTGCTGAGCCGAGCAATCCGCCGAAATGAACTATGTCGCCAGCTTTTTTGCCTGGGGCAGGTATTACTCTTACGCTTGTAGTTTTGTTGTTTATTACGCCGATGGAGAGTTCGTCGGCGATTATTGCCGAGAGTACCTCGGCGGGTGTGTCGCCGGGTACAGCGAACATGTCGAGGCCGACGGAACAGACGCTTGTGAGGGCTTCTAATTTTTCGAGGCTTAGTGTGCCGTCTTTGACAGCTTTTATCATTCCGGCATCTTCACTAACGGGGATAAACGTTCCAGAGAGTCCGCCGATGTTTCCAGAAGCCATTGCACCTCCTTTTTTTACCGCATCCATGAGCATTGCGAGAGCGGCTGTGGAGCCGGGTAGGCCGATTTGCTTAACGCCCATTGCCTCGATGATCTGGGCTACCGAATCGCCAGCAGAAGTGGTTGATGCCAGTGAGATGTCGATGATTCCGAATTCTACTTGCATTAGTTTCGCCATTTCACGCCCGATGAGTTCTCCGGCTCGTGTTATTTTGAATACGGTTCGTTTTATGACTTCGGATAGCTCTGTGAGGTCGCAATTGGGGTTTTGTTTTACGACGTTTCTTACTACCCCGGGGCCGGAGATGCCGATATTGAGGGAAAAGTCAGGTTCGCCGATTCCATGGTGAGCGCCTGCCATGAATGGGTTGTCTTCGGGGACGTTTGCGAAGACGGCTATCTTGGCACAGCCGATTCCGTTTTTTGTTCTTTTTGAGAGGTCTTTTAGTGTGTGGCCGAATTTTTCTACGGCATTCATATTAATTCCGGAGACAGTGGATGCGAGGTTTAGGAAGCCGCAGACCCTTTTAGTGTTTGTAAGAGCAGAGGGGAGTGCGTTGATGAGGTTTTCATCGGAGGATGTCATGCCTTTTTGCACCATTGCTCCAAAGCCGCCGATGAAATCGATACTGGCTTTTTTTGTGGCTTGGTCGAGAGTTTTGGCAAATTCGACGACGGTTTGAGTATTTTGAGGTAATGGTTCGAGCAGTAGCGAGGCAGGGGTGATGGAGATTCTGCGGTTGGTGATTGGGATGCCGTATTTATTTTCGAGCTGGTCGGCGAATTTATTTAGTTTCTGGCCGTTGTCTATAATTCGTTTTGAGACGCGTCTTTTGAAATTGGTGAAGTTTCTATCGATGCAGTCCTTGAGGTTTATGCCGAGTGTTACTGTTCGAATATCAAAATGGTGATCGAGTGTCATTTTTACTGTTTCGAATACTTCTTCAACTGATATTCTCATGATTATATCCTATGCATGGCCTTGAAAATATTTTCGTTTTGAATGGTGATATTTAGTGACATTTCATTTGCGATCCTGTCGAGTTTTTTCTTGATTTTTGAGATGTCGATATTCGCCTCGGCGATATTAACAGCCATTGTCATAACGAAACAGTCTTCCATGATCTTCTGGTTAACGTCGACGATGTTGGCGTTTGCCCTGGCCATGGCATTTGCGAGCTTTGCTATTATTCCGACTTTATCTTTGCCGGTTACCGTTATGATGCATATTTGCGGCTGGGTTTTTGCTGTCATGCGAACTCCTTTAATTTGGTGATATTACCATTTTATTTTTTTTAGCTGTTCATTTTTTTTCATATCTGTCATGCCGGGTGATAATGAGGTTATGGTTATGTATCCATCGGCTATGGCTACGGTGTCGGTATCAATGTCCTGATCGCGGTGTATGCCGCCGGCGAGCTGGAAGAGTGTCTGGCCTTTCTGGTTTTGCTGCTGTATGTAATGCTCGTGGAATCCTTCGGTTGATTGGGGGACTACTTTTGTGCCTTTGGGTTTTCCGAGGCCGAGTCGCGGGATGTTAATGTTTATGACTTTGCAGGGTTCTATCGGTAATGCTTTTTTGAGTATATTAATTGCGTATTCGGCGACGTTTGTGAAATTTACGTTTTCTTCCAAAGCGGCACTGACGGCTGCTGATGGGATGTTCAGGAATGCCGCTTCCATGGCGGCTGCAACTGTGCCGGAATAATAGATGTTGATGCCGACGTTGGCTCCGTAGTTTATGCCGGCTACGACCAGGTCGATGGGTTTGCTGCAAAGCTGCATAGCGGCGAGTTTGACGCAGTCGGCAGGTGAGCCGTCGATGCTGTAGCCGGTGAAGATGCCGTTTACGTTGACTTCGCTGCAGACTATCGGTTCGGCGAAAGTAATGCTGTGGCTGGCTCCGGATTTTCCGTCTGAAGGGGCAACGACGGTAACGTCGCCGATGTTGACGAGCTGTTTGTATGCGGCTATTAGGCCGGGCGCGAAAATGCCATCGTCGTTCGTAAGCAGTATGTGCATAAATATCTCCTGGATTGATTTTATTTTGTTTGAGGGCTTCTGTCAATTGACAGTATGAGGATATTATTTATAATCGGTCATTATGAAGAAATTTATTGCAGGTGAAAACAGTATTGTGATGAGTCGGGAAGAAGTTAGGGCGTTTGATGCGTGGGCTATCGGCGAGCTTGGTTTTGGTGGTGTGGTGCTGATGGAGAATGCGGGGCGGAGCTGTGCTGAGTTTGTGGCAGAGGTTATTGAGGGGGGCGAGGAGGCAAAGGTTAGGATATTTTGTGGTAAGGGCAATAACGGCGGGGATGGTTATGTGATAGCCAGGCATTTGCTTGGCAGGGGGTATGATGTCAGGGTATTTCTGGTGGGCAGATTGGATGAGGTAAAAGGGGATGCTAAGGTAAATCTGGATTTGCTGCTGAAGATAGGGGGTGTGGTTGAGGAATTTGATATTAAGGGTGAAGATATTGCGGCTGCGGTTAGGAAATTTGCGGCTGATGCGGATATGATAGTGGATTGTATTTTTGGAACGGGGCTGGTTGGTCAGTTGCGGGAAGGATATATAGAGCTTATCGAAGCGATTAATTCTATTGGAGCCAGGGTGCTGGCTGTAGATATTCCCAGCGGGCTGGATTGCGATAGCGGCGAACCTTTAGGGGTTGCGGTGAAAGCGGATGATACGGTGACATTTGTGGCGGCGAAAAAGGGTTTCATCGCCAGCAGTAAATTCGGTGATTATACCGGAAATGTTTACGTTGCTTCTATCGGAGTAACGCCGCTGATCAAAAGCAGGATTTCGAGTTAAAAAGCACCAGCGGTTTTGGATTCGGTCATGTAGCCGGTAAGATAGAGGAATCTTTCAAGGTTTAGTATGGGTATTGAAAGGGCGGTGGCTCTATCTATGGTTTGTTTGTAGAGTTCGCTTTGTTTGATCGAATCTTCGTATTTTTCCATTGCGTCCGGGTACAGCTCAATTTCTTCGTAGGTAGGTTTTCTGAGTACTCTTGGGCTTGAGCCGAGGACTACAAAGTCGGTGTTGATCGAAACGGCATCATCGACGATGCCACCCCATTTACTGATAAGTTCCTTAATTTTTTCGTCGCCTTCGGGTTCGATTTTTGAGTCATAGTCGATGTCGAAATCGCCGACGACAGCGAAGACGTTGCTTTTTTCAGTGTTCCAGATGAGGTTTGCAATAAGGTCATCTGTTAGTACGGGGTTTTTGATTTTGGAATAGATTATGTTGGCGACGGCTATGTTCTTTTTGACATCGAATATTTTAATCTCTGCTTTGGGTTTTCCGTTCTTTGGAATGGGCAGGTTTTTGTCATAAACGGCAAACGTTAAGCCGATATATACGCGGTCGTCGCTTCCGAGATCAATATGTACGACGCCGGTTTGCGGGTTTACTAAGGCGATTTTGCCATCGGCTGCATAAGCGGCTACGTCTTTGTCCGGAAGGGGTTTTATTTCCTGCAGCTGTTTGAGCGCAAACTGCATTCTGTTTTCGGCTTGTTTAAGCTCGGCTTGAGTTTTCAGCAGGTCCTGGTCGAGTTGGTTGGCTTTGTCTCTTTCGTTGTCGAGGTCTTTCAGAAGGACACCTACTCTTTGCTCGGAAGTTTTTTCGAGCAGTTGTTTTAGTTCGTCGTAGTCTGTCTGTATATCGTTCACCTGCTGTTCGTATTTATCTTTTTCGGCGAGCAGCATCTGTTCTTTTTCGAAGTTTGCTTTTGTGTTGTCGTCGAAAAGTGTTTGCAGGTTGGTGATGTCCTGCTCGAGTGAAGCGGCTGTGTCTTGCGTGTTGTCGAGCTTTGCCTTTAACAATTCGTTTATCCTGATAAGGCCGGTGAGGTTGGGGTCGATGCTGAGTTGTTCTTCTTCCAAATCGTTAAGCAGTTGTGTGTATTTTTGTTCGACGTTTTCGATTTTCAGTTCGGCAGATTTATCTTCCGGCAGTCCGCCGAGGACAAGATAAGCAACTTTGTCGAATTGCTCGTTTAGTTTGCCAATGTAGCTTTGTTTGCTTGTTTTTGAGCCGACGATAGTTCCGATTTTCTGGACTTCTCTTGTGGTTGCGAATTCGTTTAGCTGGTCGACGGATTCGGCTGCGAGCTTTTTCTGTTCTTCATTTTGAACGTAAAATATTATGGCTACTGTAGTTGTGACTATGAAAAGTCCTACGAAAGTGATTAGGGTGTAAAGCATAGAATTGCTTTGGGGTCTCTTGGCAGCTGCCATATTGAAGCTCCTTAGAAATAAATATTCAAATAACTTATTTTTCGATATACACTTAGACACTGTATTATCGTCCGAAAACGGCTTGGAGTCAATAAAAAAACCGCTAATGGCCGATTTTAGGCAGGATTTCTTGCCTATTTTATATGCCTGATGGCGGTGATTGTGAGAATAGGCAGGATTATGGTATTGTTGGCCTTGTGTAAAAAAGATATGAAAACCGTCTGCCGAGGGGTTTGTATTATCACGTGTTTTTATCTGCATTGCTTCACACTGCGGAGGTATTACAATTTTTTTAAGTTGCCTTGGTAAATATTGCTGAATTTCAAAAAAATACACAAATATTGATTTTTATGGTTGACATATACACGACAGTCGTTAATAATTACATGCAACTTATTAAGGAGATAAAATTATGATACAGACATTTATTGAGAAAAACAGAAAGCTGTTGCGGTTCTATTATTGGGTAATGCGGAGTGGTAGCTGGTTTTTTTTGCTCTACGCCTTTTTGGTCGCAGCAGGAAAATCCGTTGCACTGGCAACAAGAATAGGGGATTGGCAGGAATTCAACAGATTCTTTCACCACGATGTACCGTGGGGAGCATTTAGTAACGGACTTCCTACTGGCCTACTCGCCCTTGGTATCGCACAACTTATTTGGTACCTGCTCGAAACAGACCGCCAGCCAGGCTGGGTTTTGCGTAATGCCGACAAATTGCTTTATACATACACTGCTATTCTGATCAGCTATTATTGCTGGATGGGTACGGTTGATGTTATTTCTCATTTTAACGAACCCTATGATTTCCCTCTGCGCCTGATTATGTTGGTAATATTCATACTGGTAAAACTCTTGGCACTGGTTGGGGCCGCTGAAATTCTAAGAAGAGCATTGCCAATGATTGAAGAATCACGGACACTGGTCTAAGAAAGGGAAAATTATAATGAACAATTTTGTTGAAAAAAACACGCGGTTGTTGAAATTCTACGGCATCACAGCCAGAATCATTGGTTGGCTAGTTGTCTTATGGGCTGCTATTCCAGCGGTTTTTCTTTGCTGGATGTTGTTACGAACTAATGAAAACCGCACGGCGTCTCTGGGCACATTGCAGGAGTTGGTTTTCCAGCGCATGCTTGTCGGCATTATCATGCTGGGTGTTGCCCAGTTTATCAGATACTTATTTGACGCCGAGTATAGGCCTGGCTGGATTCTTCGTCATGGAGACTATATCCTCTATGTGTATGCCGTAGCTTTGACAGGCGCCGTTATTTGGAGCTACATTCATACGGCGAAAATACTTGGTGAATCTAATTTAGACATTGTGCGCGATTGGCGGTGGCTTATGCTGCTGCCTTCGGTATTACTTTTTGCTGCGAAGGTCTTGATTCTGGTTGGGCTGGCTCAGATTTTGCGGCGGGCTATGCCTATGATTGAAGAATCACGGACGCTGGTCTAAAGGAGGCTATGAGATGATTAATATTAGGCTTGATTATGTACTTTTGGATCGGCGGATGAAGCTTAAGGATCTGGCAGAGGCCACCGGCTTGGCGGTGAATAATCTTTCGATACTTAAGACCAATAAGGCCCGTGCGATTCGATTTTCGACCTTAGAGCTATTATGTAAGGCTCTTAACTGTACGGCTGGTGATTTAATAGAATATGTCCCTGATACAGAATAGATTTCCCGGCAAGCTCAAGATGATAGTGCGAGGTGCTTCCCGGCGGTGCCGCTGTCACTCATGGCTATGCAGATAAGATCGACGCAGATGGATATTCATCAGACGCGGCCTCAGCAGTGGACCTTGCAAAAGAGCTTGTAGCATAATTACGTGCAATTCCGCGAAAATTGCTATTCCAATCGAATTAATTCAAAGGGTTAAAAATTCTTTTTTCTTGACTTTTGCTTTGCTGGACGGTATTTGTCCAGACTAAATTTTGAAATTTCGACTATTCTCAGTGTCGCTATTGACTTTATCAGTAGCGATCCGTTTTTTAAAAGTGAGGTCTATGGCTAAGTCAAGTTCAACGCAAAAATCGCTGGTAATCGTGGAATCAGCGGCTAAATGTAAGACGATCAATAAATATCTGGGGAGCGGTTACGAGGTAAAGGCCTCTATCGGTCATATTCGTGATCTTCCGGCCTCAGGCATCAACGTCGACATCGAAAACGATTTCCAGCCGACCTACGATATCATGCCGGGGAAAAAGCGTACGGTTATCGGTCTGAAGGCGGCTGCGAAAAAATGCGACAAGCTCTACCTGGCAACTGACCTTGACCGCGAAGGGGAAGCCATCGCATGGCATCTCTCACAGATACTCGGTGTCCCGGAAGACAGAACCTACCGCGTCGTCTTCAACTCCATCACGAAATCTGCCATTGAGCAGGCTTTTGCGAATCCATTAAAAATTGACGAGTCAAAGGTCATGGCTCAGCAGGCAAGAAGAATACTCGACCGAATCGTCGGCTACAAAATCAGCCCGCTTTTATGGAGAAAGGTCGCTCGCGGACTCTCGGCTGGGCGCGTGCAGTCCGTTGCCGTTAAACTCGTTGTTATACGGGAAAAAGAGATAAAGGCATTTGTCCCGGACGAATTCTGGCTGATACCCGCTGTTTTCACTACCAACACAGCCGAGGATTACAGTGATGTATGGCGGGAGTTTCTCAAACCTAAATCAGAAGATGACAAAGGCCCGACAATTGTAGAGCAGAATCAATGGCTCACCGAACACAACGCCCTCAAAGCTGAATTGGCTACCGTAGCCGGTGAAAAATTCTCCGCTTCCAACCAGCAGCAGGCCATGAGTGTCTTTGAGGCTTTGCAAAATGCTGATTTCAATGTTGACGATGTTCAGGTCAAAGAGACCAAATCAAGCCCATCACCGCCATTTATCACCTCGACACTTCAGCAGGCAGCATCAAACAGGCTCGGTTTCGCTACAAAAAGGACTATGCGAATCGCCCAGCAGCTTTATGAAGGTATAGACCTCGGCTCGATGGGTTCGCTGGGGCTTATCACTTATATGAGAACAGACAGCACGCATCTATCGCCGCAGGCATTGAATGAGACTCGCAATTTTATTGCAAATAAATTCGGCACCGAATACCTTCCAGAAAAAGCTAAAATGTTTGCCTCGAAGAAAAACGCCCAGCAGGCTCACGAAGCAATACGGCCAACAGATGTCGATATGACTCCAGACGAAATACGGGAATTTCTAACCGATGAGCAGTTCAGGCTCTATGACCTTATCTGGCGAAAGTTTGTAGCGTGTCAGATGAACCCGGCAAAGTGGAACGTAACGAACATCGCAATAAAAGCTGATACCTCCGTTGGCGAATGTATATACAAAACATCAGGCCGAATCCTCGTTTTTGACGGTTTTACGAGGGTTTGGAAACAAACTTCCAACGAACAACAGTTGCCCGACATCAAAGCCGGCGATCCGCTTAAAGCCGTTGACATAAAAGCTGAACAGAATTTCACAAAACCGCCTGCCAGGTTTAACGAAGCATCATTAGTAAAGGCGTTGGAAAAGGAAGGCATCGGGCGGCCAAGTACATACGCATCTATCATAAGTACAATACAGGACAGAAATTATGTCGAGCAGCTGCAGCGAAAGTTTTATGCAACTGACCTCGGCGAGGTAGTTACGGACAAACTCAACGACTATTTCCCAAAGATCATGGATATCGCTTTTACGCGATACATGGAAGAGCAGCTTGATAAGATAGAAGAGCAAAATCTTGACTGGATCGGGGTTTTGCGTGAATTCTACGGCCCTTTTGAGAAAAATCTCCAGACAGCTACCAAAGAAATGGAACATGCCAAGGCCGAAATGACTCCCAGCGAATACACCTGCCCGGATTGCAAAAAGGAGATGGTTTACCGGTTTGGCAAGAACGGAAGGTTCCTAAGTTGTTCTGATTACCCGACTTGCAAGTATGCGTGTCCGTGTGATCGGGATGGAAAAATGCTTGAGCAAAAGGTCAGCGAACACAAATGCCTGGAATGCGGAAAGCCGATGGTGGGAAAAACAGGCCGGTTCGGCAAATTCCTCGGCTGTTCAGGGTATCCGGAATGTAAAACAATTCAAAAAATCGATAAGGAAGGCAACGTTCTGCCGCCCAAGCCGCCGGCAAAACCGACGGGAATCCGCTGTTATAAGTGTAAAAAGGGCGAATTGGTGATTCGGGAGAGCAAACGCGGGGAGTTTATGGGGTGTAATAAATTCCCGAAATGCAGGACGATAATAAGTATCAAAGAGCTGGAAAAACTCAAGGATTTGCAACAGCAGGGCGTTTGGCCGCCGGCTACGTGGGAAGAAGCGGATAAGATACTTGGGCGGAAAAAGGTAAAAAAAACGAAGAAGGCGAAGAAGGCGAAGAAAACTAAAAAAGAACCCAAAATTTAATCTGAAGCGGGGGCTTTTTTTGCGCCGGGCGGAGAAAGAATTTTGCTGTGGTTGTCAATCATTTGTGCAAGGGGCGGTGGAATCGGGGGTAAAAAGGGGGGAAAGTTGTTGGTTTTTTTGGAATTTTTACGAATTTTTACGAATTTTTTGGAAAAATTGGGAGTTTTTTTTGAATATTTTTGGGCATACTTGCGTTTTTGATTGAAAGTTTTTTTTGAAGACATATTGAACCACGAAGCACACGAAGAGCACGAAGAAAAAAAGAAAAGTTAGAAGTTAAAGACAAAAACTTGAACCACGGATTTGTTAGAAGTCAGAGGTCAGAAATCAGATATCAGAAAAAGGCAAAAATATTAACCACAGATTTCACAGATTGACACGGATTTTTTTAATAATAAAATATTGTTGATTTAATTAGTTTGCTTAGTACAATCGGCTCGGTTTTTAACATGGACGAACAGTTGATGATGGATCGTCGGGATGGGTTTTGGGTAGAGGTATCAAGCCTGAACCTATATATATCGCTTTCTGATTCTTAGAGATTGTTCTGAAATGTAGAAAATATATTTAGACACGGCCCAGCACTTTTTTAAAAAAGTGCTGGATAAAATTTACACAGATAAAAAAGATTGAAAAAAATTAGTATGGTGTCTCCAGATTTATGCGTATAGGCAAAGAACTGGATAATAATGAAAATTAAATCACGAAATTAACGGAGAAAAAGCATGTTTGATCCACAAACAAAATATGATATCCATTTTGACAGCATACTTATTAAAGATTTTCATGATTATAAAGAAGAATATGTTGTTAGGCCACCTTATCAGCGAAAAAGTGTCTGGAACAAAAAAAAGAAGCAAGACTTATTAGATAGTATGTTTAGGCGTTTCTATATTCCAAGAATTGTGATTCGGCTTGTTAGAGTGGGCAATGAAAAAACTCTTAAAGAAGTTATCGATGGTCAACAGCGAATTAATACGGCTCAAGAGTTTTTTGCCAATGAATTAAAATTACCAAAGTCTCTGAAAAATCTCCATGAAGAATTACCAGGCAAAACCTATTCAGAACTCTCGGTCGAACATAGGAAGTTTGTGGATCGAAACATAAAATATAATGCGGATATCGTCAAGGGAATTGATAATCCACGACATCCTGAACACCAACGAGTCGCTTCAGAAATCTTTTGGAGATTGCAGCAAGGAGAATCACTGAATTACATGGAAAAAGCTCATGCTCGACTTTCCAGTTTGAGTAGAAATTTCATTGTTAAGTACGCAGACGATATTACTTTTGATTATGAGGAATATAAACCCATTGACGAAAACCCTTACAAACATCGATTTTTCTCAATTATCAATCGAAAAAACGATCGGATGCAGCATCTTGCTTTAATGACCCGTTTTCTAATCCTTGAGGAAAATGGAGGCGTTGCGGACTTAAAGGATAGCAATGTCATGGAGTATATTGATAAATACCTGGACGAGAAGGGTATTGGAAACGATTCTTTTGAGAATAATACCTATGCGAAGTCTGTTATTAGTACAATTAGCACATTAGCAGAGATATTCAAGAATGATCCAATGTTGGATGACGAAGAGGAAAATGAGAACGGTGAAATTCGAGAACTAAATAGAGAATACTTTATCATATCAGTTTATTTGCTGCTTAGGCATCTCAAAAAATACTATGTTTTGTCAGATAAAGAAAAAGTGTTTTTCAGGGAATTTGTATTAGACTTTCACATGCGGTGGCGTGAGAAACACGAAGATGACCGAGATATCATTGTATTTCAGGCAAGCCGACAGCAGTCAATCAATGAAATTGAAACACGGCACAGGATAATAAGACAGGTTTTCTTTGAGTATGCCAAAGAGAATGACATCGAGATTTTAACTAAAGATGACAGGCGTTCATTCAATGAATCAGAAAGGATCTTAATATACAGGCGTGACAACGGTTTATGTCAGGAATGTCTGAAAGAGGAAAAGCCAGAAAAAGAATGTCGAGTACCATGGAGCGATTATGATGCAGATCACGTTGTCCCCCATAGTAAAGGTGGCGTGACGAATGTTGATAATGCTCAGTTGCTATGTAGATGCCATAATCAGAAAAAAAGTAATAAGGTATGATCCTATTGCAAGCTCAAGCACAAAACATCCTTGAATACGATGATTACAAACAAATTCAGAAAATCCGGGGACACCATCAATCCTGTTCGGCACGGGGTTTGCTCTCCTGCCATTCAATGTAACATTCACATTCCTATTTGTATTGTATGAAGCAATGAAACAACCGGCAAGTTATTTTCGCGCAACATAAACACCGGCGACAGGGACAACGAACACCGGCCTTGACGGGTTAATCCTGTTTTTGAAGACGGGCTATATGAGCCTCAAGTTCTTCCAGGTCAGCCATTCCCATAAAATACCAGCAGATCATCTCATACGTTCGCAGCGCAGGTTTTCTGCCTGTCCATAAGCTGATCAGCATGCAAGCGATTATCGCCATATACATTT
>JADHXY010000109.1 GCA_016782755.1 Phycisphaerae bacterium
CCGGCTTGGGCTAAATGGAGGACGACGAGTTCTTCGCCTTTTTTGGGGTCCGGTATGCTTGTTACGGCAATTAACTGTTCGTGTGTTTTGAGTCCTTCGAGGTATGCTTGTTCGACACCTATATGCGGTACCATCTCGCCGGCGATTTTGCTGAAACGAGAGAGTCGGTCTGTGATTGTGAGAAAACCATCTTTATCAATTCTTCCGATGTCACCTGTGTTGTACCAGCCGTCATTCAAGACTTCGTCGGTTTGCTGCGGGGCATTGAGATAGCCGAGCATAACGTTTGGACCTTTTATTAAAAGCAGCCCCTCCGCCCCTAAATCCAGGGGCTGCTTAGTTTCGGGGTCGACGACTTTTGCGGCTATGCCGGGGAGCGGATGGCCGACTGAATCGGTTTTTGTTCCGACCTGATAGACACCATCTGCTTCTACATCCGGTATGTTCAGTGATATTACGGGGGAGAGTTCTGTTGCTCCGTAACCTTCGAGAGGTCTGATTGCGAACTTTTCTTCGAACGCATCGGCTAAGCGTTTTTTTAGTTTTTCGGCACCGGCAGCTACCAGCCGGATACTTGCAAAATCTTCTCTTTTTAGGCGTCTGATATAATTGAGGAAAAATGTCGGCGGTGCGAAAAGGATTGTTGAGCGATTTTGTCGAACGCTTTTTGCAACGGCTGGTGCGTCGAGCGGATTAGTGAGGTAACTGACGGAAACGCCGCTGATAAGGGGGAGCCACAGGCCGCAGTTGAATCCGAAAGAATGGAAAAACGGTAATATGCCGCAGAGGTTGTCGTTTGGATTAATCTGGATGACGATTCGGAGGGCTTCGATATTTGAAATGATATTATGGTGGCTGAGCATGACACCTTTTGGTCTGCCGCTGCTGCCGGAGGAGAAGATGACCGTTGCTAAATCGTCTCCGAAGCGATGCTTGGCTTTTGTTAACAGGCACAATGGTGCGAAGCGGGCTTTGAGGTAGGCTTTGAGCTTTGTGTTTTTATTTATGCGGGCTGTTATGTCTTCGATAAAGATAAAGTTATTTGATTCGCGGGGGATATTTACTTTTTCTAAAAAAGTGCGTGATGAAATAACAGATTCGATATTGCACTGCCGGATTTGAAAATCTCTTGAGTCCTGGCTGGTAACGTAATTGAGATTGACGGCGATTCTGCCGCTTATTGTTGCTGCCAGATTTGTGAGTGCACCGGCGGCTGATGGGGGGAGAAGTATTCCTACTTTTGCATAGGGTTTTGCGAATTTGTCTATTTCTTCGGCAAGAGCGATGGCGGCTGAAAGTGTCTGGCCGTAATTGAGGTTTTTGCCGGTCGAGTCGGAAATGCATCGCTTTGACCAGTTTTTCCGGGCTGATTTTACAAAGTTGCTTGTCAGGGATCGTTTTGGTGACTTCAGGCTGTCGAAATAATCGCAGGAAAGCTCGGTTACCTTTTGTCTTATTCGGCTTACCGTTGAATCGGGTGGCATGGGTTTGCCAAAGTGGATCGAGACGGGGTAGGGGAATTTTTTCGGCAGCATCGATACCATTTTGCCGTTATAGTAGCTGAAAATACTGCCCCAAACGCCGCCGAGATATACGGGGATGATGTCGAAATTTGTGCCCTTCATTATACGCTCGAATCCGGCTTTGAATTGGGCTATCATTCCGCTTCGAGTTATGACGCCTTCGGCAAATATGCATACCATGAAGCCGTCATCCATTGCGGCTCGGGCCTGTCTGAGTGAGGCGATGATTTGTTTTGGCGGGTCGGAGGCCGAAATGGGGATTGCGCCCATGAGTTTGCAGATCGGCTTTAGCCAGCGTTTGTTGTAAAAGCTTTTGTCCATAATGAAGCGGATTCGCCGCTGCTGAGTGGCTGCCAGGAGAAGGGCATCTACCCATGAGACGTGGTTGCAGACGAGCAGTGCGCTTTTGTTGGTGGGGACATTTTCGATGCCGGCAATTTTGATGTGGTAGCAGAGGCGGGTTAGCATTACGCTCAGGAAACGGACGAGAAAATCTGGTAGTAATATTACCGTTATTGCAGAGAGAACGAAGGTCAAGACGCCCAGAACGATAAACATCTGTGCGGCTGAGGCACCTAATACGCCGCAAAAGAGATATATCAATCCCGAAGCGATTAGTACGCCGACCCAGCCGAGGAAATTCGATGCGGCAAGGACCTGGCCCCGGCGTTTTTTTGGGCTGCGAAGCTGTATGAAAGAGTGTATCGGGACGATGAATAGTCCGCCGCTGAGACCCATTAGGAATATTAGTATGAAGGCCGGTATTCTATTGCCGCCCGTTAAGCCGAGGCCTACGGCTGAGAGTGTTAATCCGATTGCGCCGAGCGGGACGATGCCAAACTCGACGTTTCTGCCGGAAAGCCTGCCCGCCATGTATGCGCCCAAACCTATGCCGATTGCGACGATGACGAATAACTGGCTGCTGTGCTCTTTATCAAAGCCAAGATGGTCGATGCCGTATGGAATCAGGTTGGTATAGATCAGACCGCCGATGAGCAGGAAATATGCCGAGGCAAGGACGGCTAAAACGAGGTAGCGGTTTCTGCGGATTAGCCAGAGAGTGTGCCAGATGTCCCTGACGAAAAATAGGGATACACTTCTTTCGGCTCCGGCTGAGGGTGTTCGCTTTATGGGAAAACTCACGATTAATCCAACTGCGGCTATGCATACGCAAAACAAGCCCATTAATACGAAACTCCCCTTTGTTAGCTGGGATAGCAATAACGCCGAGGCGGTGCCGATGACAATAGCCAGGTATGTCAATGCCTCCAAGAGGCCGTTAGCTTGTGATAATTGCTCGGTTTTTACTAACTCGGGGACGATGCCGTACTTCGATGGTGCGAAGAAGGCGCTCTGGGCCGCCATGAGGAACAATATGACGTAAAGACCGGCCACGCTGGCGAACATAAACGCTACGCATCCAACCGCCATTAATACTAATTCGGCGACCTTGGTCAGGACGATGATATTTCGCTTGCTGAAACTGTCGGCTAATTTGCCGGCTAATGCCGAGAACAGCAAGAACGGGATAACGAAGACGGCGCCGGCCAATGCCGTGATATTGCTGGGTTGCGAATCACTTTGCAACTCGATTAATAACAAAATCACTAACAGCTTGAATATGTTATCATTAAACGCACCGAGAAACTGCGTAGCGTTTAGCCACTTAAATGAAGAACCAAGTTTTGTTTTCGCGGTATCCATAATATCTTTTTTCAACAATTTATTTTGCCAATAAATTTATAAATTATTATTCGGGCAGGCCTGGTACAAACATCCAAAGCCCCGCAGCAACAAGGCAAAGCATTACCAATAAAATAATCGCCAATAATTTTTGATTAACACGTTTTCCAATTATTAATCGTGTTAAAGGAGCAATAGGAACTGAGCACCCAAGCCAAAACGGTTCAATAACCGCATTAGTCAAACTTTTGCCTGCCCCATTTATAACAATCAAAATTATCCATAATGTAAGGGGTAAAACCAGTACGATATAGTCCCTCCATGTCCATTGTATTCTGCGTTTCCCTAAAAACCATACTGGGCCACAAACAACAATTCCCATTAGCAAAAAAACAAGCCAAAGTGCAAACATAGCAATATTTCCTTTTAATTTAAAAAGCAAGATAGTCACTTATCCCCAAAAATACTTCATTCCGTATATCATCTGATTCGTTGAATAGTTCGTGGTTGGCGTTTTTTATTTGGCTAACCTCGGCGTTGCTGAATTTGGCCTGAAGAAATTTTATATTGAATCGCCAGTCAATGGTTGTATCTTTGCTGCCTTGAATAATTTTAACCGGTTTATTGCAGAGCGGCGAATCGGCAATTTTTTCGTTCCACTTGTGCAGTGCCCTGACCCATTTTAATGGTATCGTCCTGGTTTGCAGTGTATCTTTGTTTTTGATAAAATCCAGGAAATCAGAGCTTGATGAATTTTTGCGAAATACCCTCGGTACGCTTTTTATGAACTGTATTTTTTCGTTATAGCCGATCTTTGACTGCTCCCACGCTGCGCAATGTACAAGAGGAGCGGCTAAGACAATGCGGTCAAAGATGGGGTTTTTGTTTGTGAGTAGATAATCGATTACGGCGGCTGCTCCGGTGCTGTGGCCGACGAAGTGGTACGGGGGTTTTAGTTGCGGCTTGACCTTGTCGGCGAAATCGGTTAGTGCACGGCTGTACTGCGCGAAATCGTCAATTGATCCTCGCTGGCCGCTGGAGAGTCCGTGCCCGGGCAGGTCAAATGCCGCTACAGCGTAGCCGGATTCAAGGAGGTATTTGATGAGAAAGTTCAGCTGGCCGCAATGATCAAAGTAACCGTGGAGCAGGAAAACGGTGGCTTTATATTCGGCTGGCTTATAGATATGTCCGATTAATGTAAACTCGCCGGATTTAAATGTACCGAAAATGTGCTCGACGTTGTTAGTGTCAGCATCAAGGCCGTAAAACTTGAAATAATCGGTAACTTCATCAGGATAATCACCGCTGAAATCACCCAACGGCTTTAACGCTTCTTTAACTTTGATTATTGCTTCGTCCATGACTCGATACTCATCTTCTTTTTTCCCACAACCAGTTAAAGCATAACACATAACCAAAACCACCACCAATAATTTCAGGCTACGCATTTTTGACTTTATCCCTTCAAGGCCATATGGGCAGATTTTTGGTTCTTTTAAGTGTACCAATCATAACCACTATAACTCGACTTTTGTGCAGCAATCTGACCGCTTACAATATTTTCCCTTCTTTATCGAGCTTTATCTTAGTGCCTTTTTGATATTCTTTTCCATTTATTATCATTGTTTTGTCCAAAGTGCAGTTTCGCAATCTCCCGTTGTCATGCAATCCGGTCAGATGAAACACGCTGCGTTTACAAGGAATCCCGTTAATTTCCACGCTCTTTCGCGGGAAAAAACAGCTCAATTTTCCATTTTTATGAAAGGATGTCGTGATACCTTCCAACCCCATGATACTGCCTTTGCATAGATATCCCTGAACTTCCGTGTCCTTAGAAAAGAAACAAATATAAATGTCTCCTTCCTTATCAAGTTTGCCCCATGTTTTTGCAGGTATGACAAAATCACTGAATTCAAATGGTTTGCTAAATTGAAACGTATTTAAATTTCCATTGTCATAGAAAAAAACAAACCCCTTTTTGCACGGATAACCTTCTATTAAGGTGTCTTCTGCCAAATACCCTTTCATTGAAGAATGAGAAAACTTGGCAAACTTAATACCGTTTACCACTACATCATTTTCCCACTCATCACACCCAGTTGCAGTTAAAACCACAAACACCAAACTTAATATCACCTTCATTTTTATTCCTTTCAAAACTATTTATCTATAATACTGAAAGGATATAGAGCAACAATCGTGCCAGAAAGTATTTGTATAGCTAACTGTCTTATTAGTAAGGAGTTAGCGGCTAAGCTCGGAAATGTAAACCTGGCTAATAATAAAATTGATTGGCATTTTATGCGTACATGGTGTACATTTAGTGTATGGTTACGAAAATACTTAGTTCGGAAACGAAAGCGTTTTTCTCTCTTGTGTCACGGGCTGCTTTTGCGAATCCATTTAGCGAGCAGCGGGCGGAAATCGATCGGGAGATATCCGGCGGGCCGGCTGGTGCTTCTTGGCGAGATATTGTTCCGGCTGCAGTGCGGGAAGTTGTTGGGCATATCGAAAAACTTGATGCTGATGGGCGTGTAAAAATACAGGACTTTCGGCAGACTGATCGGGAGTTGATTGAGGACGTGTTTTTGTTCGATGTGTTTCATCAGTTTATCAAGCAGTTTGACCAGATAATTATCGATCAGATAGATAATGGTGACGAGCCGGTTAGAGTTCCCTTTGCCAAAGAGGCCCTTTCCGCCCTGATCGGGCGAGGGTTCAGCCGGCAATTAGCAAACCGATATTTTTCCATGTTCTATCAGATTCGCCGGGCGTTTTATTTTATTAATCGCGGGTTGATCGGGGAATGCAGGTCTATGAGACGGCTGCGAATGAATCTGTGGAATAATATTTTTACGCATGACATTCGATATTATGAACGATACCTTTGGGACAAGATGGAGGATTTTTCTACGCTGCTGCTGGGGCCGACGGGGTGCGGGAAAGGGGCGGCTGCGGCTGCAATAGGGAGGAGCGGGTTTATACCGTTTGACGAGAAGAAGCAAACTTTTGCGGAGAGTTTTACGAAAACCTTTATCTCCGTTAATCTTTCGCAATATCCCGAGACGCTGCTGGAATCCGAGCTTTTCGGCCATACTAAGGGGGCTTTTACGGGGGCGGTCGAATCGCATGAAGGGCTTTTTGCGCTATGCGGGCCGCACGGGGCAATATTCCTTGACGAAATCGGCGATGTGAATCCGCAGGTGCAGATTAAACTGCTGCAAATATTGGAGGAACGGATTTTCTCTCCAGTTGGGAGTCATAAAAAGCTTAAATTTCATGGCAGAGTAATTGCGGCGACAAATAGATCGATAGACCAGCTTCGTGAGAAAGGGACGTTTCGGGATGACTTCTATTATCGGTTGTGCTCAGATTGCATTGTTGTTCCGTCTTTGCAGCAGCGGATACAGGAGAACCCCGGGGAGCTTGATGAGCTGATCGCATACACCGTTGAGCGTATCACCGGGCACAGGGCGAAAGAATTGACTAAGGCAGTTAAGGAAGTGATCAACAAAAACCTCGGTAAAGATTATCACTGGCCGGGCAACGTGAGGGAATTGGCACAATGCATTAGAAGAGTGATCA
>JADHXY010000110.1 GCA_016782755.1 Phycisphaerae bacterium
CCGAAAATCGAGAATAACAACCTCATTCAACCCCTAAATCCCACGCCAAAAAACAACCAAAGTCGTCATGCCAACCTCACGCGTTCAGTACAACAAGGTTTTCGAGATGGCAAAACATCTCGAAAAACCATTATTCGTTGTTTGGCTTCACATGGATAGTGGTGAAATTGCACATGAAAGCCCCCCTTGGTTTTAATCAGATTGCCCCTTGAATTTGTCACGAAAAGTAGTATAGTATTTATGACAGATAATCGAGGTGCTTTATGAATAAGATTAGAGAGCGGATAGAAAAAAGAATAACTGATTGGCAGCTACAGATTAATTCTAACGACCCAAACATTGTTGAATTTGAGTACCCAACTTCAATAGAAGCAAAGCTCGACTATATCAGGCCACGGGTAATCCTCGAATTAGGTACACACGCAGAACCTGTGCCTAACGAAAATTATGACATCTCCCCATTTACTGCAGAGCATTTCCCCCAGTTGTTTAGTGTTAAAAAAGGTTTATAGAACTGGCAGAGAATGCGCTTGACAAGCACATACTGTTCCGGATGCGAAGGAATTAGAGTGGTTAGCATTTAATGATATGCTTTCTGGATGGCAGATTGTATCTTTTGTACTTCATCTTCAGTTAGTTCAGCAAAATGAGATTTGCGTTTTTTTTGTGAAATAACGCCGTGATTCTGCAAACAGAAGCGAATAAATAAATCAATCCGCTGGTCAGGCATATCTACTATTTCCTGAATAGCTTTTTTGGTTACATCGTAGTTTTTCAGAAAGTTTAGTTCTTCAACCAGTTCTTTTTCGATAGTTGTCTTGATAAAGAGAAAAAGAGCTTCGGCTATCACAGTCATGTCAGGATAGCGGTAATAAAGCGCTGTTTGATTATTGACTTTCATCTGGCCATCTTCATCAAGTGTGTAATCAATCAAAGGCATCAATGGCTTTGAAAAACTCTCCAGTGTTGCATCATAAGCATCCATGTCATTCAGCATAGCTGCTGAGATCGGAAAGATAAGCCCCTCAGGAGTAAAACCATGACGGGCAAGAATGTTATGAATCAGAAATCTGTGAATTCTGCCGTTACCATCCTCAAATGGATGCATAAAGACAAAGCCAAACGCAACAACTGCTGCGTGGATTACCGGATGTACCTGAGATTTATCCATACATTGGTGTGACAAGACAAGGCCTTCCATTAAATCACTTAGGTCTTGTGGTCGTGGCGAGATGAAGTGAATTTTCTCCTGCTGCCATGCAACAGTTTCGCCTACGTAATTTTGATTGTCGCGGTAGTCGTTGTTGGCATAACGGGAGTCGACTATACGGTTCTGTAAATCAACCAATGAATCTTTGCTGACAAAATCATCTTTCTCGGCAATGTGCAATAGTGAAGTAAAACGTTCTGTCCGGGTGGCATTGGGAGTAATATGCTCAATGGCAAACGATGATTTAGTTTCTTTCGTGTACAGGTAACTTACAGCACGCTTTAAAAACTCCGCAGGATAGTCAGCCAAAATATTGCGACATTTCTTACTAAGATCGAAGTTCTCAAATTCAAGCATGACTTCAGTTCTGCGGACCACTGGGCAGAATCTTGAATTGCCGAGCAAGTTATCTCGAATACGCTGGCGGCGAATCATCTGGTCTTGAGCAGTGTAGTATTCATCTTTATTTAGAAGATCAATATAATTGCCCTTGGCAAGATCATCAATCTGTAGCGGTTTGCCGGTCATCCATTCATACAGGTACCAGATTCGCCGGGTATATTGCCCCTGCGGTTTGGCAGCGATCCAGGAGGCAAGTTTTTCAATATCTATCTTGCCGAAAACTTCGAAAAGGATTTCAAGGTTGATTCCATCGTATTTCAGAGCAAACTCAAGATGGTTTGGCTGGAAATTGCCCGGCCAATAGTCCTTGGGAAAGATTTCCCGGATACGGCCATCGGACTCGACAATTTTTTGATGCATGGAGCCGCCAGTCTCTGATATATGCCAGTGTGCCAGTACCTGCAGGTCAAATTGTTGGATAAGAAAGGCATAACCGGCTGCCTGGAACTTATCGGATTTCAAAGAATTATTTACCATTGCTTATTCCTTTAGAAAAACAGTTACACCGCCAGGATTATACTTATAAATCGGCTGTTTGCAAGGAAAACACTTACGAAAAAAGTCCGAATCACGAAAATACTTATAATTTAAGAAAAAACTGGGAAAATTGTTATCGATGGTTAGGAATGCAGTAAAACTGTGATCTACTGCAAAAAACAGCCTTTTCGGCTATTTTCCCGCTCTTTTTAGACTCAGTTTACGGGTGGTTGATGTCAGTAACCAACAAATTTATAAATTCAGCTATATTACCACTGTTCAATCCTTACAAAAGAACCCATACAAATCTCCCGTAATAAGTGACTGTAAAGTTCTTCAAAATGACGTTTTGCAATCAATTACCACAGGCTTTCAGTTCTGAAGCAATCTCTCCCATTGTAAGGCTTGCGGCTGGCTACCTGCTCAAGCTACGCACTTGAGAGCCTTACATGGGTTACTGCGTTCCTGACTTCCGTTTATCGCTAGACTTAGGACCCTGCTGTCTGCCGGGATAGCTATGAGAGTGTTATTCATAGACTTTCCTTTCTGAAATGAATGTTTAGGTGTGCTTAGTTAATCCTTGAACAATTCTGGTGCAATTTCTTCCAGCATCTTTGGCTGCCAATACAAATCTCTTTCGATCGGCAATCCCATTGGACCGCGAACACTTTGAAGCTCAGACAGGCTGAAGTAGCCTAACTCTTTACAGTGCCCATCTAACTGCAAAGCTTTTAGTCAATAACGGGGATTTAAAAGTTTCGAAACAACATCCCCTGTGATTCGGCAGGCGGACGGGGACGTAGCAGTTTTCACTGGTGACGTCCGGATCCAGAATTCTATTAGCATTTACACCTTTGCTCAGTTCTGGACAATTCAAAATATATACACTATCATACAATTATGAGATTGTTTGATATTGATACCAAAGATGGGTTAGAACTTGCCGCTAAAGTTGACGCAAAGTACAAACCTGTTTTTGATAAATTTTCCCCAGACCAGCGGGCGGCAATTGCTCTGTATTTTTTACCGCATAAATCACAAAAGGATATTCTGGGAGTAACTCGTCCGCGAGTAGTCAAGTGGTATTGTCCGTTTGCCAACCAGATAGATTTTCCCAGCGGACACCGCTATTGCATCAATGTCTATGCCGGTTGCAGTCATAAATGTAAATATTGTTACGCTCAGGGTTATGAACCAGACCAGGCCAGGTGTAAAGATAACTTCAAAAAGAAGCTGCTCAAAGACCTTGCCGAGATTGAAGAGTTTAACCTGTCCGCTGCACCGGTTCACCTATCTAACAGCACCGACCCATTACAAGCAATTGAGCAACAACAAAAATTAACACTTTATACATTAAAGCAGCTGCTTCGATACAGGCGATATTTCACGAGCGTTGTGATATTAACTAAAAATCCTTCAACTCTTTTAGAGCCGGAATATTTGACTGTAATTAAGGATTTGGCAAAACTGCCTGAAGATCATTCTCGAAAAAGTTCCTTTGATAACAATTCCAAACCAACCTTGAGAATTGAGGCATCTCTTGCATTTTCTGACCAGGATAATGCCGATTTCTATGACCCCGATGCGCCATCAATAGCCAATCGCATGAAGGCTCTCAAACAGCTTCGTCAAAACGACATAACTGTTGTGTTGCGTATCGATCCACTGCTGCCGCGCAATCCGTTACCAAGCGGTAAATTATTATCTGATTTTCAATTGCCGGACGCTCAAAACCTCACAGCGATGAAAGAGCTTGTCAAATTTGCCGCAGAAAATGGCATGTTGCACATCGTTTATTCTGTCGCAAAAATTATCGCTCCAAGATACAAACCAATTCCCGAGGCAATGCAGCAACTCAAAGGGGTTTATGAGTATCTCACCAAACCTGACAAGCTTATTTTCCGTGGTGGCTCTTGGCGACTACCGCAAATAGTCGCTCATGAGCAAATCGTTAAACCATTTCTCAAAATCTGCGATAGCTTCAGCATGAAAGCCTACTTCTGCAAACAAAATCTACTACTAACTCCTTGAGTTATCTCAGGCAAAACGGTTATACGGAAATATTCATATAAAAGTTCATTGCAGGTGTTTTTGCTGTCATATATTTTCTGGCGTAATGTTATTTTTTGTGTCGAAGAATTCAATAAAGAACCCAGCCTGCGAGCTAGTGATTCTCTGAACTTATCTTGAGTAATTACTCCAACACCTGTCGGCTTGAGATAGCTAAAGAGTATTTTAAGGCTTTGCTGCATTTGCATGTATGTAGCCTCTTCTTTGAGAGGTAAGAGCACATAAGATAGACAGCATATATCATATCGATTCAGTATATTTGATATTCTTCGTAACTGAACCATACTTTCAGGAAAAGGGGTATCTATACTGATTATTCTTGAAATGTTAACGCTGGTAAGTCGATTTTTATAGATGTTTAGCATTTTATAACCAGCAGCCAGCATTTCTGGAACTGTATCATTTAATACGATATTGACAGTAACAGGCCTGTGCATATTATGCGATATATACGATAGCAGATTTACTAATGCCAAGCTTGCAACGGCAGGGCCACATCCAATATCAGCAATTGTTACATTGCCATTCTTTATCGCTGTCAAAATTCTTTCAAAGCAGCTTGGTTGTAAAATTGCGTTTTGAACTTGAAAGAAATGCCGAGCAAAAAATTTATCCAAAAAACCTCTCAGGCTAAGCTTGTCTTCAGGATACCGGCATTCCTGTTTCGATAAATTGTCTGAAGATGGCAAAGACATAATCTGCCTCTTTAGTATTTGTTCTATCTCGACATCAAGTTCCCACACACCATCATTCGTAAAGTTCTGTCTTATCTCTTCTAAGGTTGGTTGCACGATTTAATTCCTTTTACCGCATAGTCTAATATTTATCATTGGCTATAAAAATAGCCTCCCTATAATTAGCACGAACCTGCACTAATTACGCTAATATCCAAAAATACTCCGCTTCAATTATTTGATAACTTATTGATGCAACAAGAGATAGGTAACATGAAAAAATCTTAGATTAGCAAAATAACACATGCGCAAATGATTGATTTGTTCAATCAATGGCAATAGGATGGGCAGATACCGCAGTTCGATAATCGTCCACCCAACCGTATTCAAAATCGCGGTTTCGCTATCGTTATCGCGGTCGGGGTGTCCACTGTTGTCCATATTAGCCCGATGTTCTCCGCATTTAATGGCCGAGTAAATGGCAGAGTTTTTTTCCGGTGTTGTGTGCTTTCCATCTGTCCCCGTCGCCATAGCTTTTTGTTGCTCGCTGCTCGGCAAGGACAAATCGGGTAACTTGGCGATTGCCTCAGATTCCTGTCCACTGAAAACATGAGTATATCGATTCATCGTCAAGTTTATATCTGAATGACGCATAATCAATTGTATAAGTTTGGGGTGAACGCCCGCGGCTGCCAACAAGCTACCTGTTGAATGCCTCAACGAATGAAAGTCTGCGAAATGGCCTGCCTCGTCAATGTAAGGGATTCCGGCTGCCTCCAGATCGGCCTTGAGCATGTTTGCCGTTTTATGCGGCACGTTGAATGCCGGTAAATGTGGCATTTTGTTAGCCAAAAAATTCTGAAGCAAGGCGGCGGTGTCTTTTCTCAATGAACGGATGGCGATATTTCTATTTTTTGTATAACAAGCGTCAACGGTAACTTTATATTTATTAAAGTCAAATGATGTTTTTTTAAGGCTTCGCAGTTCTTTAGCCCTCAGCCCTGTTTCTACTGCCAGGCGATATAGCATAGCTCGCTCGTGCCCCGCCATGCCAAACCGCTTAGGCTGGGCCTGGGTAGTTTCCAATAATCGTCTTATCTCATCGGGGTCAAATGCCCTTCGATCATGCCTGCGATCAGTCTTGGTATCTACTTTGGTTAGATGCTCAAGCGGGGACTCAACTGCCCGTCTATCCTGGACCATCCAACGGCAAAACTGCTTAATTGCCTGCAAATAATAGTTTTGTGTTTGAGCGGAGATTTCGCCTAAATCCTTAAATTTTTCCCTTCTTATTCTTTTGCCGTTGACCTTTTTGACCTCAACGTTTTTAACAGATTTCCGCAACCGCGGAATTGTTCTTTCAACTCTACTCGCTGATATGTCTGTCCACGTAAGAAACTTACACTCATCAAAAATTCGCTTTACCCGTATTATCGTCATAGAAGTATATTTTTCAGTGTTACCTTTTGCCAACAGAGAAGCCTCGAAATCTTCGATATGCTTTTTTAGCGGTTTGCCTGCTGCAGCCCTATGAGAATCCAACAAGCCTATCGAAACAAGCCTGTTACTCAATGCCACCGGGGCACCTTCGAGCCATCGAGTCAATTGTGCATCGGGCTTTTCGCCTGCGATCTTACTGCTCACCAGCCGCTCTATCTGCCTGCCAAGTGCCTCGCTTGGGCGCTTATCCTCAAAGGCGGGAAGTCTGCGTCTAATCTGCAAATGGTCAGCAAAATCTATGTACCATTTTTTGGTTAGTTGCTTTTGACCAGCCTTGTTCCTGAATGTCGATTTGAATACTCTCATTTTTACTCTTTTTTTGAGACTGTAGCAGCAATACAGAGTTTTTTTGAAGTTTTTGGCATCTTGAAGCCGATATCTAATATAGAAACGTAAATCTATATTGGAGGTTATCAAGATGCTTGGACCAGGTGAATATGTAGCAGATGAAACG
>JADHXY010000015.1 GCA_016782755.1 Phycisphaerae bacterium
TCGTCAATCTCAAAAAGAGTTTTTAGGTTATCAGGCGTATTATCAGCGTTTTTTCTTTTGTTTTTGCATGGCGGATGCGGTGATTTTTTTGAGAAACAGACCACGGAAATAGAAACCCGCCGAACGCTTGACGAACTCGGCCAAATTAAGAAAAATCCGAATATAGATAATCCTTTGCCGGAACTTTACCGCGAAGAACCAAAGAGAATTAAAGTCAACGGCGGAGTTAAGCTATTCTATTTTACAAAAAACCATACCGTTGACAAGTTAGCCAATCTCGTAAAAGACCAGATGGGCGTTACGGTTACGCCAAATCCTGCTACGAACCAACTCATTATGCAATGCAAAGACGATAGCCAGGCTGATGACATACTTGAATTCCTTAATACCGTGGATGTTCAGCCTATACAAGTGAACATAGATTGCCTCGTGCTTGAGAGATTCGCCGATGTTACTACCGACTGGCAGACAAAAATTAGAATTGAAAATATACTCGGCGAAGGAATTTGGGCAAGTGGTAAAGGCGATGATGTGGACCTCGCCTTTCCCGGAGCAGCGTTGCGTGAAGATGTGAGGGATACTTTTGGATTAGATATAGGTATTTTGCGAGGGAAGTCTGGACACCAGATAAAAGCGGTGGTGGATATGCTAGTTTCAAGGGGATATCTGAAAATATTGATGAACCCTTCCATTGAGACAATCAACGGGCAGAAAGCAAAAGTAATATCCAGAGAAGAAGCTCGACACGACAAAATTGTTAGTTCTGAAATCAACGCAGCATATTCTATCACAGAGTATGTGTGGGTCGAAGACTCGCTGGAAGTTACACCGTATGTTTTTTCTGATGGTTCGATTGGATTGGAAACATCGATAAAACTTGGTTCTTCATCAAAGCCGGAAGGTGTGGCACAGGCTTCGGTTATTACCGAACGAAGTGTGGATATAAAGGAAAACCGTATAGCTCCCGGTGATAGTCTTGTAATAGGTGGGATACGCAAATCAACAAAACGCTCGGTTATCAGGGGAGTACCCTTTTTTAAGGACTTGCCTTTGATAGGAATATTCTTTTCCAGTAAAGACTTTGAGGAACATGCGACGGAGGTGATATTCATTCTTACCCCGACGATATCTTCGGGCGGAGTAAAATATGCAGATATGGTAGAGGATATACAAAAAAAACACTCTACCCCGAAATACGAAAAAGGTCTGGAACAGATATTTACAGACCCGTTCGGTTCAGCTTATTATACAGAGTCAATGGAAGCGGAGACTGCAGAAGTCAGGTTTGAGAAGTTTAAGACTGAATTGGAGAAGGCAGAAGCTCTTGTTGAGGTCCGAGAGATGAAAGATAAGCTGCTTGAGTCGGCAGAACAGTTTGCCGAGGAGCAGAAAAGGACTAAGAAAGCGATTCATGAAGCTAATGCAGCACAAGTTAGGGCTGAGCAGGCACAAAAAGAAGCTGTAGAAGCGCAAAAGTTAGCGGAAAAAGAAAAGGAAGAAGTTTTAAAGATTAAGGCTGAGCTTGAGACAAAGGAAAAGAAAGCTAAAGCTGAACTGTTGAACGAGGTGAAAGAAGCAGCGGCAGAATCAGGGCAGAAGAGCAAACAGGATACTCCTGGCGAAGAAGAGAAGCAAGGAGCGAATTAATAGCTTGAAAATATATATATTTTTTGATAGTTGATTAGTGTTATCTTTTTAGTTTTGTGAGATTTTACGTATTGAGAGGAACAGTATGAATGATTTCAAAGACAAAAGCCCCGACGATTTTGATGATATTATTAACTTTGATGAAGAAGAAAATGTGCCGCTTGAATCGCTCCCCTTTGATGATTCTGATTTAGAAGAAGAAAAGCCAAAGCCGGATATTTCACACAAACCGCTTTCCTTAGGGAATTCGACCAATCCCCAAGAGTCACCCAAACCGCCAGTAGCAACGTTTAAAAAGGTGGCTGGTGCGAGTTCATCCGGTGAGAAGATAACGAGGGTGAAGACGTTTTTTACCAAGCTTCATGTCGGTTCGATCGGTTACGTTGACGAGCAGATAAATGATTGGCTCAATGACAATCCGGACGTAACGATTAAAAAGACGAACGTAACGGTTGGTAATCTTATTTCCAAGACAACCGAGCCTAACATTATAATTAACGTTTGGTACTGAGCGGTCGGAGTCAAATTACTGGTTTTTAAGACGAGTTCGGCAATTTTTTCACAAATGTCGGATGGGAGGTATTTTTTTACATCATTTTCTTTAGTTTTTTCAAAATATCCTTATAATCAGAGTTTAATATCAGCGTGGAGAGTTTATGGGATATTTTCGAGAAAACATTGAAAAGCTGGCGGGTTATGTTCCTGGTTTTCAGCCGGAGAGCAAAGATATAATTAAGCTGAATACCAATGAGAATTCCTATCCGCCTTCGCCGGCAGTTTTAGATGTGATACGCAATTTTGGGGCGGAGAGTCTTCGCAGGTATCCGGATCCTTTGGGCGGCAGCTTTCGCAAGGCGGCTGGCAAGCTTTGTGGGTTGGGGGCTGAGAATATAATGTGCTGCAACGGGGGCGATGACTTGCTTAATATTGCGATACGGTCATTTTGCGACGAAGGGCGGCCTTTGGCGTATCCTGTTCCGACTTATTCGCTTTATCCGGTTTTGGCGGGTTTGCAGAATTGCGAGGTGATCGAAGTTGGGTTCGATGGGGAATATAATCTGCCGTCGAAATTAGCTGGAACCGCGGCTGGGTTGACGATTGTGTGTAATCCTAATGCTCCGACGGGCAGTGTTGTTAGTATTGATGAACTTGCTGGTCTGGCAGATGAGATCAAGGGTGTGCTGCTTGTTGATGAGGCTTATGTTGATTTTGCAGAGGAAAATTGCGTCGAGCTTGTTAAGAGGTTCGATAATGTGATAATCCTGCGGAGTATGAGCAAGGGATATTCACTTGCCGGTTTGCGATTCGGTTATGCGGTGGCTTGTGAGGAATTAATAGCCGGTTTGATGAAGGTTAAGGATTCTTATAACGTTGATGCGGTGAGTATTGCGGCTGCGACGGCTGCGATTGAGGATCAGGATTATCACAAAGAGGTGGTTGGAAAGGTTAAAAAGAGCCGCAACAGTATTATTGGCGAGCTTCGCAATATGGGGTTTGAGGTTGGGGAGAGTTTTGCGAATTTTGTGCTGGCTGGATGTAAGGGGTGTAAAGCGGGGGAGATTTATGCTAAACTGGTTGAGCGTGATATTTTTGTGCGTTATTTTGCTTTGCCCGGCTTGGAAGATAAGCTGAGGATAAGCGTGGGAACCGAAGAGCAAAATGGAAAACTGTTAAATGCATTGAGGCAGATAGTATCTGAATAAGGATAAAGATAATGGAAGCAAGAATAGCGAAAGTAGAAAGAAAGACCAAAGAGACGGATATTTTTCTTAAGTTGAATCTTGATGGCCAAGGGCAATACAAAATCGATACTGGCGTTGGTTTTCTGGATCATATGTTGTCGCACCTTAGCAAGCACAGCAAGATCGATCTTGAGGTTAAGGCCAAGGGCGATCTGGAGGTTGACGCACATCATACGGTAGAGGATATTGCGATATGTCTCGGCCAGTGTCTTTGCGAGGCGATGGCAGACAAAAGGGGTATAAACCGTTACGGCCATAGCAGTGTTCCGATGGAAGATACGCTTGCTAATGTGTCGCTTGATCTTTCGGGCAGGCCGAGCTTTGTTTATAACGTCGAATACGCTACCGAAAAGATAGGCGATTTTGACGTGGAATGCATCGAGGAGATGTTGAGGAGTTTTTCTAATGCGGGCGGTTTTAATCTGCATATTAATGTTCCTTACGGGATTAATAGTCACCATATAGCAGAGGCGATATTCAAGGCTCTGGGTCAGTCGCTGGCACAGGCTGTTAGGATCGTTGGGACGGACATACCGAGTACGAAGGGGATTTTGTGATAGAAGAACATGACCATGAATACAGGGTAGGTATCGGAGAGGATATTCATGCGCTTGTCGAGGAAAGGCCGCTGAAATTAGGCGGTATGGAAATTAAATATCCAGCCGGTCTGGCCGGTCACAGCGATGGCGACGTTGTTCTCCATGCCGTGATTGATGCGCTGCTTGGAGCGGCTTGTATGGGTGATATCGGGACTTTGTTTCCTGATACGGATCCGAATTATAAGGGCATTGACAGCAAGGGGCTGCTGCTGGATGTGAAAGAAAAGCTCGAATATAAAAAGTGGGTAATCGTGAATGTAGATGTAACGATACACGCAGAAAGGCCGCGGCTGGAACCTTATAAGGGGCAGATTAAGAGATGTGTTTCAGGTTTACTGGGAGTTGATTTTAATGCGGTCAATATAAAGGCCAAAACCAACGAAGGTTTCGATGCGGTCGGCAGAGGAGAGGCGATTTCGAGCACATGTATCGCTTTGATTAAACGGAAATATAAACGAACGCTTTAATAATTTTGCAAGACAAGGATTTATAAAATATTTGGGAAGATTTTGATGGGATTGAGATTATATAACAGCTTGACGAGAAATAAGGATGATTTTGTACCGCTGAAGAAGGGGAGAGTTGGAGTTTATGTTTGCGGGCCGACTGTTTATGGAGATGCGCATCTGGGTCATGCGAAAAGTTATGTCAGTTTCGATATTCTCGTTCGGTATCTGAGGTATCTCGGGTTTGATGTTACTTATGTCCAGAATATAACTGACGTTGGGCACTTGACCGATGATGCGGACGAGGGCGAAGATAAATTAGTGGTCGCAGCCAAGAAGGTGAAAAAGCACCCGATGGCCATTGCGGAATTATATACAGCCAGCTATTTTTCGGATATGGATGCACTTAATAATGTCCGGCCAGACATTTGTCCGCGGGCATCGGGGCATATTGTCGAGCAGATTGAAATGGTTAAGATACTGCTCGAAAAGGGCTATGCATACGAGGTGAACGGTTCGGTGTATTTTGAGGTTTCTAAGTTTGCCGAATATGGAAAGCTTTCTGGCAGGAGCCTTGAGGAAATGAAATCCGGCACCAGGGTCCAGGTTAGTAAGGAAAAGAAGAATCCGGAGGATTTTGCACTCTGGAAAAAGGCTGAGCCGGATCATGTAATGCAGTGGCCGAGTCCGTGGGGGATGGGTTATCCGGGGTGGCATCTTGAATGTTCGGTGATGAGTACGAAATATCTTGGTAAGACTTTTGATATTCATGGCGGCGGGCTTGAAAATAAATTTCCGCACCATGAGTGCGAGATCGCCCAGTCCGAGGCGGCTTATGATGTGCCATTTGCGAAGTTCTGGCTGCATAATAATATGGTGACGGTAGATGGTCAGAAAATGGGTAAAAGCCTGAACAATTTCATAAATCTCAAGCAGGTATTCAGCGGCAGTCATGAAAAATTAACGAGGCATTATTCGCCGCTGGCGGTTCGTCAGCTGGTACTTAACAGTCATTATCGCAGCCCGTTAGATTTTTCTGATGCGGCACTTTTTGCGGCTCAGAGCGGCTATGACCGTATTTCTGAAACCGTAAAAAAATTGCGTAAAAGAATTCAGACTACAATAAATATAAACACTAATTCTAATCGTGCAAAAGAGGTGGAAGACCAGTTACAATCAACAACGAAAAGTTTCGAAGCAGCAATGAACGATGATCTTAATACATCAATCGCTCTATCTGTTATTTTCAAACTGGTTAATTTTACCAATGCATTGCTTAATGATAACACACTTTCTAAGGAGATTCTTATACCTATAGAAGAAAAATTTTCTCAGCTGGGCGGTGATGTTCTTGGTATAGTTGTCGAAGAATATCCATCTGCTGGTGTGGGAGATGATGAGCTTATTGATGAGCTTGTGGAAGGTTTTATCCAAGAGCGAGCCAATGCCCGTAAGAAAAAGGATTTTGCCGGGGCTGATGCGATCCGCGACAGGCTCGATCATCTGGGAATTTTGCTTGAGGATAAGCCGGGTGAGACAGTTTGGAGAAGGAAATGAGGATTTTGGGTATTGACCCCGGTTTGCAGGTTTGCGGCTATGCTCTGCTGGAATTTGATTCTTGCGGGGAGGAGTTGGTGGAGGCGGGGGTTTGCAGGATCGATCCGCAAAATGAGCTAGCTGAGAGACTTAACCAGATAGCCGGGGACATATCAGAGATATTAGAAAGGCTCTCTCCCGATGTTGCAGCCGTTGAGGAGCTTTATTCGCATTACGAACATCCTCGCACGTCGATTTTGATGGGACATGCAAGGGGGGTTATATTGCAGCAGTGCAGTGCGAAGGGAATAAAAGTGGAAAGCTATGCGGCTACGAAGATTAAGAAGTCACTAACAGGTAACGGCAGGGCTACTAAAGAGCAGATGCAGCTTTCGATACAGAGGGTGCTGGGGCTGAGTGAAGTCCCAGAGCCGAACGATGTGGCAGATGCTATAGCAGTTGCCCTATGCTGCAGGTCATGGAAGAGCGATCTTGTTAAGATGGTTGAGGAAAGATGATAGCGAGTATTGAAGGGAAACTTGTTCAGTTGGATGATGGTAAGGCGTTGGTTCAGGTGGGATCAATCGGCTACGAGATCATGCTGGCCGGTTATTGTGTGAGCGAATTAGCCGGTAGGATAGGTACGGATATCCAGCTTTGCACGACCCAGTATTATGAGGGCAGCCCCGGCGGAGGGAATCTTATACCGAGGATAGTTGGTTTTTTGAGCCGGGCAGAACGGGAATTTTTCCAAAGCTACACAAGCGTGAAGGGGATGGGTACTAAGAAGGCATTAAAGTCGCTGAGTATGCCGATAGCTACTATTGCGGCGGCAGTGGAGAACGGGGACGAAAAGATACTTGGAACTTTGCCGGGAATAGGAAAGAGGATGTCTCAGCAGATAATAGCACAGCTTCGGGGCAAGCTTGGGACATTTGCGGCTGAGGCGGAGGCGGCTGTTCGTGGCGGATCGCCGTTTGAGTCGTTTGAGACTGAAGCTCTTGAGATACTTATTGCCTGGGGTGAGAAGCGGTCGGAGGCGATTGAGCTAATCGAGGCAGCAAGGGCGAAGCATCCGGATATAACAACGGCTGAGGATATTGTACCAGTGGTTTACAGGTTGAAGCAGGGAATTGAGATCTGAAAGTAAACGGATATTATGGCGATAGACAGAGTAATTGGATCAAAGTCACTTAACGGTCAGGAGGAAGATTTTAATCAGTCGCTTCGGCCAAAGACGCTTGGTGAATGCATCGGGCAGTCGAGAGTTAAAGAGAAGCTTTCTATAGCGATCGAAGCGGCTGTAAAACGGAAGGAACCTCTCGACCATATTCTTTTTTACGGTCCTCCGGGTCTTGGTAAGACGACTCTTGCAAATGTTATATCCGGCGAGATGGGAGCTAATATTCGTTGTTCATCGGGGCCGGCCCTTGTAAAGCAGGGTGACGTTATGGGGCTTTTGAGTAATATAAAAACCGGCGATATACTTTTTATTGATGAGATACACCGGCTAAGTACGCCGGTTGAAGAATTTATATATCCTGCGATGGAGGATTTCAAGGTTGACTTTACGGTTGACAGCGGGATGCACGCCAAGACGATTAATTTTCCGCTCAAGCGATTTACTCTTATCGGTGCGACAACTCGTGCTGGTTTGGTAAGTTCGCCGCTTCGTAGCCGGTTCGGGATGCTTTATCATATGGATTTTTATTCTCCTGACGAGCTTTGCGAGATTATATTAAGGTCTGCACGGCTGTTGAAATTGCCGGTAAACGATGGTTCTCTTGAATTGATAGCGAGCAGGTCTCGGGGGACGCCGCGAGTTGCTAATCGTCTGCTCAAAAGGGTCAGGGATTATGCACAGGTTAAGGGCAGCGGTGAGTTGACGGTTGACATTGTCGAAAAGGCACTCGAAATGGAACAGATCGACGATTTTGGTCTTGATAATCTTGACAGGGCATTTTTGCGGGCGCTGATAAAAGTTTACGACGGCGGGCCGGCTGGCATAGAAGCGATTGCGGCTACGCTTGGCGAAGAACGTGATACTCTCGAAGATGTTGTTGAGCCTTATCTTCTGCAGAAAGAATTCTTGAGGCGAACCAAAAGGGGAAGGGAAGCAACGGCTAAAGCTTATAGTCATCTCGGTTTTGAGATGAGGGGAAATGGTGAAAAAGAGGATGTGTCGGAATTGTTCTGATTGAATTTTATTTCAAAGCGAGTATATGTTTTGCCATTTTTGGCGGCTTTGAGAGTAAGTTTGTAAAATGAGTGATCAGTATCTTTTCGATTTCGGCAAGAGTGTTTTTGTCGGCTTTATCAAGCTGCTTTAAGTTGGTAATAAAATTTGCGGCCTGGGGGGTTAATTTTACTTTGTCGTAAAAGCTCACCTCACAATCTTTGCAAATAAGGCCGTTGGAGCTGCTGCTGAAATATAAGTGGTTTGAGTTTTTAAGCGGCATACTGCAGTTCGAGCAGAGATTCAATATTGGAGAGAAGCCGGTTTGCGTGAGCAGCGTTAACTGGAAAGATATCAAAAGCATAAGCATCTGTTCGGTCTTTTTTGTTTTCTGGATGTTTTCAAGGAATTCGATAATGCTGTCGAAAAGCTGCGTGTGAGGGTCGTATTCTTCGGTTAGCAGGTTTAATAGTTCAGCTGCGAAAAGGGCACAGTTGAGAGCGGTTAGATTTTTGGATAAATTGGTGAGAGCAGGTTTCTGTTCGAATTCGGTCAGGGTTGCAAGAGAGCTTTGGTTTCGTTGTAAGAAAACTATCTGGCCGTAAGTAAGGATTTCCAGCGGCCCGCCGAAACTGCTTTTATGTCGCTTTGAACCTTTGGCTATTACACTGATCTTGCCAGTTTGCCTTGCGAAGAAAGTCGCTACCTGGGAAGTTTCAGAATAATCTACAGTACGTATACAGACGGCTTGGTCTTTGTTAAGCATTTTCTTGAGCGGGTAATTTTTTTATTCTCAAACGGTTAATTTTACGAGCTTCAGCCGAGATGATGTTGAAGTTAAGGTTTTGGTAGTCGAAAGTCTCTCCGCTTTTGGGTATGTAGCCGAGGTGTGAGAATACGAATCCGCCGATGGTATCGTAATCTTCTTCTTCCGGCAGGTCGAAGTTGAATTGATCGTTAAGTTCGTCCACATATGCTCTTGCGTCAACTTCGATTGTATCCTGATCGATTGTTATGATTTGATCGGGCGGTCTTTGTTCGTATTCATCTGTGATCTCGCCGACGAGTTCTTCGAGTATGTCCTCTATTGTAACTATTCCGGCAGTTCCGCCGTATTCATCGAGCACGACGGCGATATGCAGTCTTTGCTTCTGGAACTCGTGAAGAAGCGATCTTAGAGGTTTTGTCTCGGGGACGAAGTATGCCTGTCTGAGCATTTTCCGCAGGTTAAAATCTTCCTTCTTTTTGCCTATTTCGCCAAGCAGGTCTTTTGCATACAACAAACCGATAATATTATCGATGCTTTCCTGGTAAACCGGAAGCCTTGAGTGTCCGGCTTTATTAACTATTTTTAATATTTCATCAAGCTCGGCGTTTGCATCTATTGCGACGATATCAGTTCGCGGGGTCATAATTTCATCGGCTGTAGATTCGCTGAGGTCGAGGACGTTTTCGATCATATGTTGTTCTTCTTCGTCAACTGCTCCCTCCAGGCGGTGCTGTTCGAGGTCAGTGAGGAATTCTTCCTGCCTTTCCTCCTGCTGCTGGTCCGGCGTTACCTCGGTGACTCCGATGAGCCTTTTAATGAGCAGGTCATAGGGTTTTAGGAACCAAAGGATTGGTGAAGCTAAGAAGGAAAATAATAGCAGAATTTTGTAAGTACGGCTAATGATAACCTCGCCGCGATAGTTTGCCAGTGCCTGCGGAATAGCGAGAGAAAAGAGCAGGTAGATCAATAAAGATGCGCAAGCCGTTAACAGATATTTGTAACTTAGTGGAATTTCCGGGAAAATTTTTGAAATAATATCAAGAATTATAAGGATACCGATGATATTGAGGGCAATTCTGAAAAGAGAACAGCTCAGTGCCAGGTTATCTGTTTTTTTTAGGATGATATCTGTTTTTTTTTCTTTTTTAACTTCACGAAGAGCTTCCTGCAGTTTGCTAAAGGAAAGATTTCGCAGGGAAAAGCTGTTTACTGAGAAAAAAAACAGACCTGCGATGACAATCAGCAGAACATATATATCAGCACTGAGACTCAATTATTATCCTTTCAATTAATACCAGATTTTTTTATTTTCGGTTTTGGCTATTATAAACGGAACCGAAATTATTTTCTTGTAAAATTTTATCTTCCTGACTATGCATGATTTTGGCCTCTTCATCGGTAAGATCGTCAAAGCCGAGTTGATGCAACAATCCGTGTGTAATGTAAAGAGCGATCTCGGCCTGGGTGGAATGATTTCTTTTTGCTGCTTGTCTTTGAGCCTGCTGAGCATTAATTATCAGCTGAAAATTCTTTCGGTTGTCCATGTCGGGTTCGGTAAGATCAAAACTTATTACGTCGGTAGTATTGTTATGCCCGAGAAATTTTTTGTTTACGGCGATAATTTCCTCATCATCTACAATAGCGATTTCAACGGTTGCTTTTTTGATATTGAACCTTTGGTTTATATTCTGGATGAGGTCCTCGATTTTTTGCAGATCAAGATCAACATCATCAAACTCAAATGCAAACTGTATCTGGACTTCATTTTTATTATCAGCGTTTCGCGTCATTATTTTGGTTCGGATATTCTTTAGTATTTTCAGTATCGCTTTGCGGCAGATCAGGACGTTGGGGGTAAGCTATTCTGCCGTGATAGTGCGCAGAAAGAGCCTTTGAGAGTGCGGCTTCTATGTGACTGAGTTCTTTGAGTGACAGATCGCAATCGTCAAACTGACCATCCTGTAGTCTTTTCATAGCCATGTTATGGACGACTGTTTCAATTTTTGCTGGGGTTATTTCCGCCAGAGACCTTACGGCACCTTCTATTGTGTCGGAGAGCATAACTATGGCGGCTTCTTTTGTTCTTGGTTTTGGTCCGTCGTATCTGAACTCGGCTTCGGCGATCTCGTGCTGTTTGTCCGATGTATTTTTCTTTGCTTGATTATAGAAATATTCGACCAGCGTAGTGCCGTGATGAGTTTCGATGAATTGTCTTATTACGGCGGGTAGATGGTATTCTTTTGCCAGTTCTATCCCGTCTTTTACATGCCCGACTATTACAAGCTGGCTCATGGTTGGGGCTAATTGATCGTGGGGACTTTGGGAATCGCCGGTGTTTTCGATGAAATATCCGGGTTTGTTTATCTTGCCGATATCGTGGTAGTAGGCACCTACACGGCACAGCAGCCCGTTTCTTCCGATAGCTTCGGCGGCTGTCTCGGCAATGGAGCCGACGAGCAGACAGTGGCTGAACGTTCCGGGAGCTTCCATTGCGAGTTTTTTCAGTAGCGGCTGATTGGCGTCGGTATAGTCGAGAAGTGTCATGCTTGTAGCGATCTTGAAGGTCTTCTCTATTAAAGGCAAAAGGGCCTGTATGAGTAAGCCGACGAAAAATACGGCAGCGGCATGGGTCCCTGCTTCGGAAAGGATTTCTGAGGCAGGCAGCGATGTATCCACAAATTGCATTGCCGCAGAAGTAAGAAAGACTATAGCGGCAGTGATGGCACTTACTTCAAGCAGTTTCATTCTTGTGCGAATCTCACGAAGCGAAAAGCAGCAGGTTATTGCAGCTGCACACATGACAGTGAAAAGATCAAATCTTGCGAGTTTGTCGGTTGCAAGAAATGCAAAGAAGCAGTACAAAAACGACATGCCAATTGCAAATCTCTGTTCGTATGCGATAGTTAGGATTATTGCGACGGCTGCGGCAGTTGCAGTTGCCCAGTAAAGCCGGTTTGTCAGGAAAACACCAAACTTCGCAGCAGTAATAAAAATTAGAAAGAGTCCGGCAATAGCTATTAACCTGAGGTTGTTAGTTATTACTCTTTTCTGGTAATGGTAGATATAGACAGCGGAGGCTATTGAAAGAAGTGCTACCATCAGAGAGCGGTAGACAATCGGGGCAGCTTGTGCGGTGTTTATGAATTCAAACGACACAACAACCGAACAAGCCGCTGTGAAAATAAGCCATACAACAGCGGATATTGCCAATTGCGGATTTGCCAAACTGCTCAGGCGAGCAATCCTCTGGGCAGAGATGTCTTTTCTGACTTTATCTCTTCGCGGGTTTTTTTTCTTAAAGAATATCATTTTTCCTTTTTCTTTTTATAGGCTCTAACAATTTTTTGTACCAGCCGATGTCTTACGATATCTACCTGGTTTAGTTCGACAAAGCCGATTCCTTTTATTCTTCTGAGCGTTTCAATGGCTTCTACCATACCGCTTTTCTGTCCTTTTTCAAGATCAACCTGTGTAATATCACCGGTTACGATCATTTTGGAGCCATTGCCGAGTCTTGTCAAGACCATTAACATTTGCATTGGTGAAGTATTTTGCGCTTCGTCGCAGATGACAACGGATTCGTTAAAGGTTCTGCCTCTCATAAAGGCTAATGGTATGATTTCGATTATGTCCAGCTCCATCAATTTTCTCATCTGTGAGAAATCCATCATGTCGCCGATAGCATCGAACAAAGGCCTTAAATAAGGGTTAACCTTCGCCTGTAGGTCACCAGGTAAGAAGCCGAGTTTTTCGCCGGCTTCGACGGCAGGCCTTGCGAGAATTATTCGTCGTACCTGCTTTTTTTTGAGCATCGAAACCGCAACGGCTACAGCCAGATAGGTTTTTCCGGTTCCGGCGGGGCCTATGCAGAAAGTGACGTCGTCCTTTAACATTGTTTCGATATATTTGAGCTGGCCTTTTGTGGTAGGCTCGATGATCTTCTTGTTTGAATATACAGTTATGGCTTGACTTGTCTTGCCAGTGACAGAAGAGGCACCCTTAGACAAAAAAAGGTTTATATCGTCGGTCGTAACGTTTCCGCGTCGGATGAGTTGTTTTTGCATTTTGTCTATAACATCGGCGGCTTTATTAACGCTGCTCTGACTTCCGTTTATTATAAGGTTCAATTGCCTTGCCGTAATTTCCACCCCAAGAGAATCTCTTATCAGACGCAGATTTTTATCGGCAGCTCCAAATAGTTCGAGCGTCCGATGCGATGGATCTAATTGTATTATGACTTCCAAAATTAAAACCCGTTAAGCAGTCAACATAAAAAACCAGTAAGCACAAACAGCTGCCGCAAGCGGAGAATCTATAACATCCAATATTCCGCCGAAGCCGGGTATGCTGGTCGAAGAATCCTTGCTCTCGGCATCCCGTTTTATCATAGATTCTGCCAGGTCGCCCAGCTGCCCTAAAAAGGCAAAACAAACTCCAAAAGCAACCGCGAGCTTCCAATCCATTATATCACATATCTGCCCAAAAGCCACAGCCGTTAAAGACGCAGCACCAACAGCGCCAGCCATTCCTTCCCACGTCTTTTTGGGGCTTATTTTAGGCGAAAATTTGTGTTTTCCAAATATTTTCCCAATCGTATAAGCTCCTATATCCGACATTTTTATGGTAAATACAGCCATAAGCAGATGCCAAAGCCCAAACTCAAGGTAAACCGCCAGAACAAAACTGCTCAGTACACCAAGATAAATCACAGAAAAAACACTCGCACCGCAATTGACTAATACCCCATCGGTGCCGAAACGTTTGTATTGATATATGAACAAGGCGAATAAACAACCGGCTGCGATGGAGTTGGTATAATTGCCGCCACTGATTGGTAGAAATTGCAAAATGTACCAGCTGAGTGCAAAAAGTATGGATGCTGGTATTGTGACAGGTAAGAAAATACGGATATTTTTTGTCTTTGCGAGCTTTGCTAATTCCATCTGGGCTGGTATGGTAAGCAGTGCGAGGAGTATCGCCAGGATCGTTCCCTGCAGCGGTTTATCGTCTGTGGTTGAAGCGGTAAGCGAGCCGTCAAGCCATCCGCCGAATATTACGATGAAGATAAAAAAACCAGCCAGCAGCGTTCCGAATATCAACCTGTATTTGAGCATAAAGAATCCGTTAGAAAATTATGTTTTCAGCTTTTATTGCTAAGTCCGCCGAATCTTCGGTTTCTTTTAGAGTATTCGAGGATAGCTTTTTCAAGTTCTTTTCTATTAAAGTCCGGCCAGCAGACGGGGGTTACATAAAATTCACAGTATGCAATCTGCCAGAGCAGAAAATTGCTTATTCTCATCTCGTCAGAAGTTCGCATAAGCAAGTCCGGGTCTTTGATCTGTGGGGTGTAAAGATGGGAGCTTATGCATTTTTCGTCGATGTCTTCAATACTTAATGCAGAGTCTTTAATTTTTGCTGCGATTTTTTTTGCGGCGTCAACAATCTCATTTCGCCCGCTATAGTTGAGAGCCAGGCCAAGAATCATCCCGACATTATTTCGTGTCATTTCCATGCTTTCATCGAGAGCATCGGTGACATGTGAGGGGATATTTTCTCGAGAACCGATATGCACAAGTTTAACCTGATTTTTCATCATCATCGGTCTGATGCCGATAAGGTACTGGGTATAAAGTTTCATCAGGCCTTCTATTTCCTCGGCAGGCCTTTTCCAGTTTTCGGTACTGAACGCATAAAGCGTAAGCGATTCGACCCCGATATCCACGCAATCGAGTGCGATTCTTTCGACGACCTTTCCGCCTTGTCGGTGCCCCTCGATTCGCGGCAGTCCCTTCTTTTGTGCCCATCTGCCGTTACCGTCCATTATAATGGCGATATTTTTAGGCATTTGTTCGGTGTTTAACCCAAGTTTGGCGGCTGTTTTAGCCAGATATTTTTCTGTAAATTCAGTCAATTTGTCTATCCTAAAGTTTTAGATCATCTAAAAATTGTCTGGTTTCGTTTGGGCCCAACGCCAATTATTGTTATTGGGGTTTTCGTAAGTTTTTCTATCGCGGCGATATAATCTTTGGCGTTTTGGGGAAGATCTTCAAAAACTTTTACGCTAGTTAAGTCCTCGTTCCATGTCTCAAGAGTTTCGTATGTGCAATTTGCCCGCGAGAGCTTGTCACTATTGGCAGGGAAAAAATCCGTTTCTTTGCCGTCGATCGAATATGATTTACATATCTTCAATTCATCCAAACCTGACAAGGTGTCGAGGTGCATGAGTGCTATTTCGTTTATTGAACCTATAGCCGCAGAATATGCCACTGCTACCGCATCGAACCATCCGCATCTTCGCGGTCTGCCAGTGGTAGTGCCGAACTCATTACCCTTTTCCCTGATAATGTTGCCGATAGCGTTGTCCTGTTCACTTGGAAAAGGCCCCTCTCCGACACGGGTGGTATAAGCTTTTATGATACCGTAAAATTTATCGACCATTTTAGCGGGGACTCCGCAGCCGGGGCCCATTCCCAGCGAGCTGGCGCTGGAGCTTGTTACGAACGGGAATGTACCATGATCGATATCCAGCAATGCTCCCTGTGCGCCTTCGAAGAGTACCGATTTTTTTTCAGCTATTGAAGTGTGCAAAAATTCTGTCGTATCGCCTAAAAATGCACCGAGCTTCTGGGCATAAATTTTGCATTTTTTAAATATCACAGCCGCGTCCATAGGTTCTGCACCGTAGAGAGCGCCGAAGAGTTTGTTTTTATAAGCGGTTGTTTTTTCAAGTTTTTTCTCGAGCCGGGCAAGATCGTTAAGGTCTCCCATTCGGATTGCATAACTTCGGCCTATTTTGTCGGCATAGCAGGGGCCGATTCCTCGTATCGTCGTGCCGATCTTGTTTTTTCCGAGCGAGTCCTCTCTGAGCTGATCCTCACGCTTGTGGTAATCAAGCACCATATGTGCGTTTTCGCTGATCATCAGCCGGCTTTGTAGGTCGATACCGTTATCTGCGAGCATTTGTATCTCTTCGATGAGACACTCAGGATCGACGACAAGGCCGTTTGCTATGACGCAGAATATGTCCGGCCTGACAGCTCCGCTCGGCATCAGGTGAAGGGCGAACTTCTTATCGCCGATTACCACCGTATGACCCGCATTTGCGCCGCCAGCGTACCTTACAACAATATCACTTTTTTCCGCAAGGATATCTACAACCTTACCCTTGCCCTCATCGCCCCACTGCAGACCGGTTATACAGCAATTCATTTTTATCCTGTTCAAAAAAATCGGCAAAAATATACCGCAACAAGCTGCCAATATAACTTATTGCGGCAAACCTAAAGGATTTTACGCATTATTTTAATTTTTTCAACTGATTTTTGATATCAAATGGTCGAGCACAGCCGATAGGTTGTCGTATTTTCTGCTCGAGAGCTTGCAGTCGCTTTCCTTACCGTCCGGCTGTTGATAAGTGATAACAAAATAGCCCTTGGAGTCGAAATAAGTCTTGTTGATCTTCTGTATCGAGTCGTAATCGATCTTTTTACCCTTACCGAGGACGATTTCATTTTCATTTGCGGTCAGTTTGATATCCTTGATCATGTAAAAATATCCGGCTAACAACAGAGCACCGGCAAAAAGAAAAGGCGGAGCCTTTTTATTGACTACCAAATATGCAGCCGGTGTGCCGTCTTCGTTGGTATGCTCCTCTATCCAGTCTTTATTTAAGTAACCGTCATAAATACACCATACCGAAAGCACTAATAGCACGGCTATGAAAATTTTAACATTGTTTTTTTTATACTTGCTTATGGTCGCTTCAATAATCATTTTCCCCTCGTATTAGATTATTCTTTTTTGGGTTATTGTTTCGCACAGAGGCTTGATGAATTCAGGGATTATTTTATCATTCATTAGCTCCTGTATTATCCTGCACTGTTTGGCAAAAGATTCAAGAGCATTAAATTTAGCATTTTTCGGCGGATACTGCCTTAGGGCGAGCGAAGCGGTAATAGCCTGTTCGGTGTTGAGTTCTTCGTTGCCCGGCTCGAAAACCGAAGTCTTCGAATCAATGCAAATCCTGGCTTGCAAATGTGTATCTTCGCTGAGTGCGACTACCATAGAAGGCGAAAAATCTATCGGCTTATAGCCGTTTTCGGAAAAAGAGGCGAACGGTGTTTTGGACATGAATGATTCGGCTATCACTTCGTCGTGATTGCCCTTGTGGTCGAAATCCATCGCAAAGGCAAGGTCGAGGCTGTCAACATCGAGACTGCTGACGCTGAGCATATAGGGAGCCAGCTCAAGTACCAGCCGTTGAAGTTCGAAAACATCGTCCAGATCGCCGCAATTTACCATTCCCGCACCGAATCTGTCTTTTTCGAGCGAAACCCATCTGTAACTGCCGCCTCCACGGTCTTCCTCGAGCATGTATTCGTTTTTATTCCGTTTTTGGAAATTTACCATCGAGGGGAACTGTTTACTGACTCGCTCAAAAAACGTCAATATTGTATCCGGGCTTTTGGGCAGTTCAAGCTCCGTATTGACATACATATCAACGTAAAAATCATCGCAAAGCGATAAATAACTGTTATTCATCAAAATATCCTGAAAATTCAAAGCATACCGTATTTCCCGGCATTGTTACAAAAAATTTGAGATTTTACAAGAGATAAACCTGCGGATTATTTTAAATCTGGGTCGGGGATTTTTACTTCTGTGATGACGGCTGAGATTGCGGCAGTGAGGATGACGAAAAACGGTGCAAAACATGCAGTTTCGACAATATTCATTGTTTGCGAGCCGCTTTTGAAGCCGAGGTAAACAATCGCAGCAGCCCAGATGATCCCGCCCATAAAGCCGGACAGGCACGAAGCAATTATCCTTTTGGTCAGGGTTGCCCCAGCTGCAAAAGTCGTTGTCCAGTTGCCGGTAAATATTCCGACAAGTAAGATCAGCCACCACATCTGAGCGGTAGTTGGCAAGAGGTTGTGATTTTTTACCCACGTTATGGTTACGAGCGCCGTTAGTACCCCGCAGACTGCTGATATCAAAGGTACATGCCAGTATCGGGGTTTTTGTTCGGCTCTTATTTTGGCGGTTTTCTGCATTCGCCGCCGGATGGTCAGCGGCCAGTTGTAGAACAGCCGAAATACCCAATGTTCCAGCAGTGCGCCGTGCTCGCCGAATACTGGCACAATATGTACCGCATCCGTGGCCCAGTGACTGGCCATGAATCTTGCCATGGCTGGATACCTGTAAGTCATCTGTATCGGAAACGCCAGGTAACCGACGTATTTGAAAAAGCCGAGAAATACCGCAATATTGTAATCCTTGAAGTTGCGTTCCTTTATTACGAGATAGACCACGTATAAGCCCCTGCAAAGCGAACCCGGAGAAATGGGAGTTATCTGAAATGCCAGAAGAATAATGCCTACGGCTACTCCAGCCTGTGCTTTGGTCAGTTCCGGATGTGTAACGTAATATATCCAGGCGACCAAAAAAGACACTATCTGCGTTACTGGCAAGGTGCAGACGTGCACAGCAAGGCTTTTGAGGTATTTTTGTATATATGGTTCGTCGAGCTGGGAGAGAACGGTTTGAGCATCTTCGTCGGAGAGGATGTGTTTTTTCTTGCCTTCTGCCACCATTCCCATCAGCCAGTCTCGCCGCATCTGCTCATTAAAATACAGTTTTACCGGCCGAACGCATATATACCACAGGCAGCTTACGGCGTAATTTGGGTCCGTCAGCATTTTGTGCAGAAAGACAAACGGCAGCAAGGAAAGGAGGCTATGAATGCAGAAAGAGGGGAACGAATTTGCTATTTTTTCGGCCTTTTCTGAGCTGACCCTTCCGGCACGGTGCAGAGCTATCGCCTTTTCTGCCATCTTGCCTTTAATTGCGCAAACAAAGTAACGAGGACTTGTCACTATCTTGCCATAATGATTTCTCCAGTCGGCTTTGCACCATAATTTCCTCAAGAACGCGCCAACAAACGGGACAAGGCCGAGCATAAAGAAAACGAGCGTTAGCAGCTTACTTTTTTTGAATCTTTCCAGCCTATTATCGTCGGCAAGGTTCCGCACCTGCCAGCTGACGATAGCACTATCAAAGATCGTCCGCCACAACTTACAGCTGTAAAGCAGCTTGAAATGGTTATGTGTGATATCCGGCAGCGAATTTCTGTAAATTTCTTCATCCGTTTGCAGCTCGCCGAGCATATCGTCCATGTCGGCAAAGGCTTCTCTGTGCGTCTGGATAAAGGACCTTAGCTTATTGAGGCTGCCGCGGTCGAATTGAACCAGGCTGCCCCGCAAAATACCTTTGATAATAAGCATAAAGTCACCCGGACTCATCGGCAGAAATGGCAGTAGAGCCAATCCCGCACGAAAATCCACGGCTGTTAGTTTATTTTGGTTTTGCTGCTCACCAATCCTTTTGAGACAGTTCGGCTGACTCTTACAGGTTGACCATTCGTATTGTCTTGCAAATTCCGGCGCCCCCACCTCGTGCAGCAGGTTTACAAAGTCCCGCATGAATTCTTTTTTTTCGCGGTATTCGACAGAGCCTAATTTTTCGGGATCGTAGGTTTTTTTCTTCAGCCAGCGTTTCAGCGTATCCATATTTTCATCGACTTCGAGCTTCCAACTGCGACCCTCGACCCACTCGCTGATCTCTCCACAGCTGCCGAGCCGCTCGTCAATAAATGTGGCATAAATATCGACAACAGCCAAGTCACTGCCGAATTTTAGTTTTGCCGCTCTTCGGATAAATTTCTGCCAAAGCGCACCTGCCCTGCCGGCTGTGGGATTTACCTGCAGCTGGAACGGGCCTTGAAAACCTATCCAGTAAAGCACGTCACGGAATAGTTTAGAAAATCTCGATGGCGGGATCAGTATCTTTATAGCGTAACTTTTTCCGATTTCGAGACCCGTTACGGCTGAATCTATATTATTGAGTTTGACTTTATAAACCTGGCCTGCAAATCCGCCGCCGACAAACTTTTCGATTTGGAGAGTAGCTTTTGCCGAAACTCTGTCGGAAATGCCGAGCAGTTGATATTCGATTACATCGCCCGGCTCATAACGTCCAAGCCGCAATGGTCTGCTAAGGCCAAGCTGTTCAAATTTGCCCTGAAGATTTTTGCATGTTTCCAACGAATATTCAATTGCCATTCATTCATCCTGAAAAAATTGCTATCCTGCCAGCCACAATCTTGTGATAACCTGCAAAATTACGCAGGCATAAACACCTGCAAGAAGGTCATCGGCTAATATACCCCATCCACTTGGGAGTTTTTCGAGCTTATGTATGGGCCATGGCTTTAAGATATCAAAAAATCGAAACAGCAAAAATCCGGCTGCTGCTGCCAATATCACATTACTCCCAGCCAGGGCAGGCAATGCGAGAAAAGTAACTGCTTGCCCGGCGAATTCATCGGCTACGACCTGGCCGGGATCCTTTTTGCCGGTTCTTTCGATTGCCTCCGGCGCGCATAATACACATGCCGCAGACCCACCCACCACACAAACCGCCATAACAGCATTGATGATCACGTTTGAAGTTCCTGCAAAGCTCAAAATACCAAACAGCACAGCACAGGGCAGTGATCCCCACGTTCCCGGCGCTATCGGCAATAAGCCAAGTCCGAAACAGGTTGCAAATAATTTTTTCATCTTTGTTACCTTAAAGTTAAGTTTTAGCTGAGCTTTTCTAATGTCTTGAGGCAAAACCGGTCGGTCATTCCCGCAATATAATCACATACTGTGCGATGGAGGCCGTTTTTTTTCGCAAGTTTTACAAAATATCCGGGCATTAGCTCAGGATTTTTACAAAATTTTTCAAATAATGTTCCAAGCCACTGTTCAACCTTCGGTGCGTTCTTTGTCAGGATAGGATTGAGATAGAAATTTTCAAGAAGAAATTTTTCAAGCTTACATAGCTTCGCATTGTTTTGCTCTGAGATAGTTATCAGGTTGTTTTCCATTTCGCAAACTTCATCGGAACTTTTAATTTCATTATTCTTGAGTTTTTTTTCGCTCGTCTCGATGCAGTCGCTTACCAGTATATCAATTATCGCTTTTGCGGTTCTTGTTCGCTGAACGGTTTTATCTATTACATCAGCGACATTTGCGGATTGCTGGCCTTGCTGGAAAAGTTCGATATTTCGCAATTGCTCGGTTCTTATTAGTCTTGCCCGCAGCCCGTCTTCGAGATCGTGACAGTTATAAGCTATCCTGTCGGCAAGGTCTGCTATTTGCCCTTCGAGCGTGCAGTTCGGCAGCCTGAAAATATCGTCTTTAGGGTCATCGTAAGTACTCTTATGCTTAGCAAGTCCCAGCCGCGTTTCGAACATCAGGTTCAGCCCCGCAAAATCCGCATACGGATGCTCTACCACATCAACGATTCGAAGCGTCTGCATGTTATGTTCAAAACCGCCGAAATCCGCCATCAAATCATTCATGATTCTCTCGCCGAGGTGGCCAAACGGACAATGCCCCAGATCATGGCCAAGGCATATCGCTTCTGTAAGGCTCTCGTTGAGGCGCAAGGCTCTTGCGATCGTTCTTCCGATCTGGGCGACCTCTATCGTGTGGGTTAATCTTGTCCTGTAATAGTCGTCAAGGCCGGGACTGAACACCTGAGTTTTTCCCTCGAGCCGGCGAAATGCTGCGCAATGTATGATCCTGTCGCGATCGCGGTCAAAACCGCTTCGGTAGGGGTGCTGTTTTTGCTGAAAATTACGGCCTCGACTTTGACCGTTTGCAACAGCGTATTGGGCTAAAGAGTAGTTCATATCAAAGCTCTGGCAGATTATTTTCTCTACTGATTTTTTTTAGCATATTTGAAAGTTCGGTGAGACTCTGGCTTATAACGTCGGTGTCGGCGCAGACAGCCATGAAATTAGTGTCACCGTCCCATCGCGGAACAACATGTATATGCAAGTGCCCCGGCAGTCCAGCACCGGCGCATCTTCCAAGATTTATCCCGACATTAAACCCGTGCGGCTTGATAGCAAGCGTCAGGGCCTTTTTCGTTTCCCGGACAAGTTTCATCATTTCGAGCATTTCTTCCTCGCTTGTTTCTTCCAGCCCGAACACATGCCTTTTCGGTGCTATCAGCAGATGCCCGTTATTATATGGAAACCTGTTGAGTATTACTACGGATAGTTCAGTTCGCCACAGAACCAGGTTCTGGTCGTCTTCTTGCGGGTTTTGGAGATTATGACAAATAAAGCATTCTTTTTTTTCAGCCAATCCCTGAACGTAATTTATCCGCCATGGCGCCCATAAATTTTTGCCTTCCAAAATTCCTTACCTCCTTATAAACCTTAGTCCGATTCAAGCTGTAACTGCAAAAGATTAATTATCTTCGAGCAATTCCATAGATATTTTCTGATCTATTGTAATTTTCGGATTAAGCCCCGGCATTGGCAGCAGAAACGAGGCGCTGAATACAGTTTTGTATTGCTGGGAATATTTTTCGATGCGTTCTTTTTCGGTGTTGTAGTATTCCTTACCCGTGCCTTGAAGTTCGAGCAGTTTGTAATTTCGCAATGTACCGAATCTGCCCGAGAGTCTCATTTTGCCCACATACGGAGTAGGCCAGTCAATCTGCTGTGTTTGCGGGATGGAGTAATCGCTGTTTATGACAGCAAACCTTCCCTGTTCTGTCTCTTCGGCCCCTTCGAAAGTATAAGTCACATTACGCGCTTTACGCAAAACCATTGGATTAGGTATCGAAAGTTTAGATGCCCATGACTCGCCCGCTTTGACTCCTATTGCAGGTTTTTCAATGCTTGAGTACGCATCCCACAAAAACCATTGCGTTGCCACAAAGTCACTTATCATGTCGGGTTCTTTGATTCTATCTCTCCGGGTTTTTGTACGGATGGCCTCTTTGCCGGCCTGCTGAATTAATTTAGTCAGGCTGCTGTAATCTTTGATATTCCCAGCCGGGTCGATTTTGATGGTGTAGCTCTTGCTTTTTACGAATTCAAGAGCTTCTTTGTTGAGCGCGGTTGTTTTTTGTGTTTTTATCGACTCACAGGTTGCTTTTATTGTCATCACGCCGTCGCCGTCAATATCAACCAGCTGGTAAGCCATGACGAGGTCGACTTTTTCTATGAAATTCCCGCTTTTGCCACCGCCTTTTTCGCCCCAGTCAAGTTTAATCTTACGCTCGGTTACAAATCTGTACCGTAAGGGTATATCCTTTTCAAAATTAACTGTAAAAAAAGCAGTCTGACCGCCGCCGCTATTGGCGTTTGGTGCCTGACAGCCTGTTAGTATTAATGAAAGAACTGCAATTGTAATTATGAGATTTTTTTTCACTTAAAAGCTCCTTATAATGATTTTTCAGGTAAATTTATTTGATTAGTTCGAGACGATTTATTCTTGCTGTGCTCATTATCAGGGCATTGGGTTCCGGCCTGTCTTTGGTTTGCGGGTCTATGACAGTCCAGCTGGATTCTAAGCTCTCGACATATTTTTTGACCACTGATTTTGACAGGTCAATCTCAAGAACACCTTTGAAAGTAACGATGTTATCCGAACTTTTAGAAAGAGGGCTTGCATCCGAAGAAGTGTATATTTCTTCTTCGCTTGCTGTGTCAGGTACAGCTTCCATTTTAACAACAGCTATCCCGCCGGCAGACTCTAAATTGCTTACCGTATATATCTTTTCGTATCCTTTTGTGCCCATCATGTCAAAATCTTCTTTTTCTTTTATACTCCAGCTGTCACCGCTTTTTACGGCACTTGCAGGAGCACCGTTGAGTGCGACTATGCTATGTCTTTCTTCGAGCGATTGCGGGGCGAACAGCGTTATCAATAGTTTGCTTTTGCCTTTGTTGGCAGCAGCGACTTTTTTAATCTCGTCAATATCGACAACGGTTACGAATTTGCCGTTTGGTGATATTTTTATTACATAACTTTTGCCGATAAGGCTGCCTAAAGGCTTATCTTTGTCTTCGGCCCGACTGCTGTCAAAGTCAAGTGTTGTAACATCTTTGGTTGTAATAACGGCTTGTATCTGGTCAATAGTAATTTTTGCGGTAGCGATTCCTGAATCATCGACTTCTTCTATGGTTTGGGTGAATACCATCTCGACTTTTGCCCCGCTTGTTCCGCCGGAGATATCTTTCTGCCGAGAAGCCGGCCCTGTAAATTCAACGCTCCTGCTATTTTCGATTACGGATTTATATACGCTGCTCTGTCCCGGCGTATAATTTAGCCTTATTACCTGCTGCTGTGAACAGCCGGTGAATAGAGCGATAAAAAAAACGAGACCCAATAAAGAAACATTTCTTATCTTCATAGATTTTCCCTTTTAATAACATAACAGCATCTAATTTCAGTTTTTTTTATTATATCGGCATGATAGTCAAACTCCAACAAAATTTAATATAAGTCCTTTATTTGTAATTTGTTCAGGTTTGTCTGGAAAATCATTTGTTGGTTGGTTAAAATGACGTTTCGCAATTTAATAAGTTTTTTTCTTTTTAAGGAAAGGTCAGGAAAATGAGAAGTGATGCAGTTAAAAAAGGTTTTCAGCGTGCCCCCCACAGAGGCCTGTTGCATGCGTGCGGTGTTAGCGACCAAGATATGAACAAGCCGTTTATCGGTATTGTAAACAGTTTTTGTGAAATAGTACCCGGCCACGTAAAACTCAATGAAACTGCTAAGATCGTCAAAGATGCCGTCCGCGCCACTGGCGGTGTTCCATTCGAGTTCAATACCATTGCCATTTGCGATGGCATTGCAATGGGTCATTCCGGCATGAAATATTCGCTTGCTTCCCGCGAGATCATCGCTGATTCGGTTGAAACAATGGCAAAAGCCCACCGTTTCGACGGCCTTGTATGTATCCCCAACTGCGACAAGATTATCCCCGGCATGCTGATGGCATCGGTCAGGCTCAATATCCCGACAATATTCGTTTCAGGCGGGCCGATGGCTGCTGGAAAAACAAAAGATGGCAAAACAGTCGATCTTATCAGTATCTTCGAGGGCGTAGCCGAATTCAATGCCGGCAAGATCACCGAAGAACAGCTAAACGAACTCGAACATACAGGCTGTCCGAGCTGGGGTAGCTGTTCGGGAATGTTCACAGCCAATTCAATGAACTGCCTGTGTGAAGCCATCGGTATGGCTCTGCCCGGCAATGGCACTATTCTTGCAATCGACCCCAAACGCAAAGACCTATACCAGGCGGCTGCAAAACAGATAATGACACTGATCGAAAAGGATATCAAGCCGCTCGACATCATAAGTGAAAAGTCCATTGACAACGCCTTCATCCTTGATATGGCCATGGGCGGCTCGACAAACACCGTCCTGCACACCCTTGCCCTCGCTAACGAAGCGGGTATTGAATACGACCTTGAGCGGATAAACAAACTATCCCATAAATGTCCCAATATCTGCAAAGTCTCACCCTCGAGCAAATGGCACATGGAAGACGTCGACAGAGCCGGTGGAATCAGTGCCATAATCAAAGAGATCAGCAAGATCGACGGACTTATCAACGGTGATTGTCTGACGGTTACTACAAAGACCCTTGCCGAAAACGTTGCCGATGCAAAAATACAAGACCCCGAAGTTATCCACTCCATTGAAAACCCTTATTCAACCAGCGGCGGTTTGACGATATTAACAGGCAACCTTGCCCCCAATGGAGCAGTCGTAAAGTCTGCCGGCGTAGCTGCACCGATGCTAACGCACACCGGACCAGCCGTTATCTTTGAAAGCCAGGATGATGCCTGCGAAGGAATACTCGCCGGAAAAGTTAAAGCCGGTGACGTCGTAGTAATCCGTTACGAAGGACCCAAAGGCGGACCCGGAATGCAGGAAATGCTCAGCCCGACAAGCTATATCATGGGCGCAGGATTAGGCGAGTCAGTCGCCCTTATCACTGATGGCCGTTTCAGCGGAGGCACTCGCGGTGCATGTATCGGCCACGTTAGCCCCGAAGCTGCTGTCGGCGGACCTATCGGAATGCTCAATGAAGGCGATATTATCGAAATAGATATCCCCAACAGCAAACTCGATGTCAAGCTTACCGATGCCGAACTTGCCGAGCGAAAAGCCAGTTGGAAACCACAAGAGCCAAAGATCAAAACCGGTTATCTGGCTAAGTACGCTAAAATGGCCACAAGTGCCGATACCGGTGCTGTACTTAAATGGTAAAACGGTTTGGTTTTGCGTGAAATTGTGCTTTAATTGCTCTATACAGCCAAAAAATCTTTACAATGCAAACATGCCCTGGTCAGCAGCGTATTGACCTTTCCGGAATATGATGCTACAATTCTTTGCTTGTAACTGATTTGGAAAGGATAAATGAATACCGAGTTAATAAGAAATTTTTCTATAATTGCCCATATCGATCACGGCAAGAGTACGCTTGCGGATCGTATGCTCGAACTTACCGGTACGGTAACCGGCCGCGAAGCCCGTGAACAGATTCTCGATGACATGGAACTTGAAAGAGAGAGGGGCATTACCATAAAGGCATCGGCTGTAACGATGGGTTATGTATATGAAGGCAAAAAGTATATGCTTAATCTCATTGATACGCCGGGGCATGTGGATTTTCATTATGAAGTATCCCGTGCATTGGCCGCTTGTGAGGGGGCGATTTTGGTTGTTGATGCAACTCAGGGCGTTGAGGCGCAGACGGTTGCGAATGCTTATCTTGCAGCGGGTGCGGGTGCAGAGATTTTAGGCGTGATAAACAAAGTTGACCTGCCGGCGGCTCAGCCGGACGTAGTTGGGGATGAGATCGAAAATGTACTTGGTATCCGCAAGAACGAGTGTTTCCATATCAGCGCAAAGAGCGGCATCGGTGTTAAGGAATTGCTGGATGCGGTTGTAGCTTTTCTTCCGGCACCTGAGGACAGAAGTGACGAAGCGACAGCGGCATTGATCTTTGATAGTCATTGCGACGAGTATCGGGGCGTTATCTGTTATGTTCGAGTTTTT
>JADHXY010000016.1 GCA_016782755.1 Phycisphaerae bacterium
CGGCAGCACCAAAGGTTTAATCTACTATCTCGAACCCGTCTGGTCGGAACTCGCAAAACCAACAACATGGCGATTTGCTTTTGGTCAGGTCTTTTTCTCGCTCAGCCTTGCTTTTGGTGTAATGGTAACTTACGCAAGCTTTCTACATCGAAAAAGTGACATAAACAATAATGCAGCAATAATTGGGCTGGCAGATTTCGCTACAAGTTTCATCGCGGGACTGGCAATTTTCTCTACGTTGGGAGCAATGGCACATATCAGCCAGCAAACGCAAAACCCGATACCGGTAGAAAAAGTGGTTTCAGGTGGCCCAGGCCTTGCATTTGTGGCTTTCCCCTATGCTCTGGCACAATTACCCGGAGCTGCATGGTGGAGTTTTGTATTCTTTTTTACGCTGGCCACTCTTGGTATCGATTCTGCATTTTCTATAACAGAGTCCGTCCTTGCCGGCGTAGTAGATAAGACCGGCTGGAAAAGAAGCAGAGTCCTTCCGGCTATGAGCTTCGTGGGTTTGCTGCTTGGGATATTCTATATTGGCAAAGGTGGGCTGAACTGGCTTGGAACCATAGACGGGTTTATAAATGGAACATGGGGGATTGCCTTTCTGGGTTTGCTGGAATGTGTAGTCCTCGGCTGGGCATATAAAATTGATCATCTAAGGAAACACGCAAACGAACGGAGCGACTGGCAAATAGGACGCTGGTGGAACTGGGCCATTAAATTATTCATACCTGTAATTTTAGGAACACTTTTTTTCTGGAGTCTGCACGATGATTTTTCAGCAGAAGGAGGCTTTTTAAGACAAGCCGACGGCGGCTGGAACATACCAAACTGCGTTGGCATCGGCATTGTTGCAATTGCCCCTATTATCGCTCTAACAATGAGCTTTATAAAAACCGTCTATAGGGACCAGCACCACCGCTCAACCATATTCGACGGAAAAACCGATCTTACATATGGAACTAAAGCCGGGTTTACATCCTTTTCGCTGGCATTGATGTCAATGGCAATACTAATCATTATTGCCGCCAAGCTTGAGCCATCTTTCAATTATTACTGGCATCTAATCGCATTTGCCTTTGTTTTGGCTGTAAGTTCGCTGATAATTGGCAATTTTACCTTAAAAAACCGACACAAGACTTCATGCTGCTGGTTCGCCCGATTTGCCGGAATCACATCAACGCTAAACATAAGTGCTGCTTTAGCTTTGATACTGATATACTTTACAGGTAAAAGTCAGAATTTAGCTAAACATCCGATCAAATCCGAACACCTAAGCGGCACATCTTACATCATACTCAGCATCGTATTCGCATTGATAATTTTCGGATTAGGGTGGTGCTTTTACAGGGCAACGACAGATGTAAGCAAAAATGAAACGTCTGCACGAAGAAATTAATCGCAGGACACAAGTTGCAAGACCGCTCCCGAATGAAGCCTCGCTGCTGAGACTTCTTAATGAACTTCGAACATAGATTGAGTTTTTATTATTGTGCTCTGCTCCGGATATGCCCCAAAAGTATGGACATGCAGTTCGCTTTTTCTTGCTTCAAAATCAACATAACAAAAAGGTATTAAACCGTTATTGCTCAGGTCAGGAAATTTAACGAACATCCCCCTGTTTTTAGCAAAGTTCTGCATATCGGCGAAAGTTTGCTTGTAAATATTTTTACTTACCTTCTCAACCTGAAAATTAGTCATATAGCTAAGGCCCCTGCTCAGGGTGCATTTATGTGATCTTGGACCGCTGAACTTAAATTTCTCTACCAAACCCCGCTGAGGAAGCAATTGCTCAGGCGTGCTTATAACCTCACTAAGACAACTATCGCCGGATACGACGCTGACAACATGGCGGCAACCTGTAATCCAGATCGCAACTTCATATTTATCAGTCTTAAAATGCCGTTTCGAATAAATATTAAATAGTTCCGGATGAAGCGAACGCTGAAAAAGATTAAACGTCAGTTCCTCAACTGCTACATTTGCCTGCGGTGATTCCATGCCTAATTCCCTAAAAAACAAACCATATCAATAAAAGTATTATACAAAAAAACAGGTATGTAATTCAAGGGCATTATCAGTACTGATAACGTCGATTCGAGTGCTTATAGGACGATTGTTTTGCAACACCATACTAACAAAAGACTAATGAGACGTGATTTTTTTAAAATATTTTTGTTTTTTTCAATTTACGCCGTAAAGAAAAAATGATTTATCAGCACCGCTAAGATATCATAGAAAGCATGAGTACCAGCCGTTACACCAAAACCCCTCACCGAAAATAATATGGCAAAATAAATGCCCGCAAAAGTCCTGAAAATGAACTTAATAACGCTAAATGGGTCATTACTGTTTACCTGGCCTGTTAAAAAATCAATATGATGATGTGCGCTGAACAAAGCCGCTGAAATAAGAATTGCCATGATAATCGATGCAGAACGGTCAAACCTCAAAAAATTCTGCAAAAAAATCATCAAAAGGCATATTAATATCAGCCGGAACACAAGCTCTTCATAAATCCCCGCCCCTATACCTGTAATAATGCTCGCAAACAAAGAACTGTCTTTTTTCGCAATATGCTCCTGTCCCTGAATATCTTGCGGCTGAGCATTAACAGCCGAGCAATAATCTACGGCTTGTGAGCTGATACTTATGTTTTTTTGATCGAAATGCTGAAGATCAGCCTGGCTTTGATTAGTCGAAGAATTTAATAATAAACTGAAAATTATCAAAGGAATAGCCCACCATACGCACTCTATCGCCATTATCCATAGGTCATGAAGCCAAATGCCCCACTTCTTGCGGGAGGTTATCTGTTGAGCCGCTAAAATGGCAAGGGCAACAACCGGCGGAGCCAGCCAGGCCATCTTATCTCTGAAGCCAAGATAACCAAGCCCCTTTTGCAGCCACACAAATGCATCAACCAGCACAGCCGACTGACTCAGGACATCGGACTTAATAAACACAACACCTAATTCATAAAAGAGCATAAACGGGAGCAGGAAAATAATGGCGTAAACAGGCCGGCTTGTCCTTTCAAGATAAGAATCCTGAGGAAAAACAAAATACTGAGCAACGCCGCGATTAATATTCTCTTCGGTTGACTTCAATTATTTCCTTATAGTTTTAATACAAGCGAAAAAAAAGTTTACTTAAAATCGCTCATCATTACAATAGTGTGTCTTAATGAATTTTAAAAAAGGTCCAATATGCAAAATAACAAAATCATGGAAATTTACCAGCTGCTCCTCGATCGGTTTGGTCAACAGCACTGGTGGCCCGGCGAGAGCGAATTCGAAATCATGGTCGGTGCCATACTCACTCAGAATACGAACTGGGGCAACGTTGAAAAGGCCATAAATAATCTCAAAAATGCCAACCGCCTGTCACCAGAAAGCCTTTTAAAAATCCAAACCGCCGAACTGGCAGAACTCATCAAGCCGGCTGGTTACTATAATATCAAAGCCAAAAGACTGAAAAATTTCATTAACTGGTTTTTTGGCCAATATAACGGAAAACTTGAATACCTCGAAAGAGTCGGAACCGACACTTTAAGAGAAGAGCTTCTTTCTATTAAGGGCGTAGGAGCAGAAACCGCCGACTCCATCCTGCTTTACGCCTTAGCAAGAAATGTATTCGTCGTTGACACCTACACCGCCCGCATAGCCGCCCGCCACCAGCTAATTGAACCCGGTGCCGACTACGAAGAATTGCAGTATCTTTTCGAGTCCAGGCTCAGCAGCGACACCAAACTATTCAACGAATACCACGCCCTGCTTGTAAAACTCGGCAAGGACTATTGCAAACCAAAAGCCCGCTGCAGCAACTGCCCCCTCAAACACCTCCCGTACAAACTAACCTTTGAATACTAATCAGAAGTCAGAAGTAAAAGGCGGTAAGAAGAAAAGAAAAACTCGTTCGTTTAATTTGTTCCCGATGTGGTTTGTCGGGACGAAAGTCCCGACCTGTCGGGGTCATTTCGAAAAAACCTTTAGACCCGACAAGCCCGTCTCGTCAACCATCAAAACCAACTCATCAATGAAATTACCATAAACGAAATACCGGGCAGTATCACCAAAAATCTTTATTATTCTTTGATGTCATACTTCTCAACTAAATCATCCCGAAGCTCTTCAATCGCCTTTTCCAAACCTTTTGTGTTTATTGTAAAATCTGTAGATGAAAGTTCAATCAAATTAGGGTCAGTAAAATTGCATAACGCAAGTTCCGCATCCATGCCAACAATTAAAAAAACCCCCGATAAACCCTTACCACAGCATATAACATGAAAATATTTTTTTGAAATTTCGATTGTTTCTATGTTATTGTGATCTAATAGTGAAAAGTTTGTGCCCTTTGAGGAGTAATAATTTTTGCACTCAAAATCATCATAAGACCGTGAATTAGTTACGAGAAAGTAATATCCTTCTGGCGTTTTTATTAATGCCGCTTGTCCATTTTGAACATTAACTAAGGTTAATTTAGCTTCACCTTCGGCTATTACCTCCTCTCCGTTATCTATTTTCCGATGGCTTATATTTGTGAATAATGAATAAACTACGGCTACTGCAATTATGACAAAAACAAATTTTGCTGCTGTTTTTTTAGAAAATTTATACTTTTTTTTATCCATTGTACTAATTCCTCAATACATTTCTAAGCCCAACAGTCTGGTAGCGACTGTCTTAAAATTGCCTCAAATTAATTACCAATTAACCACAATATAATTCGAGTTAGACTTACGGCAATAAATCCAAAACAAGCTATTAGCAATATCACGAAAGCTTCTTTCTGAAAGTTAATTCTCATATAAAATATCCTATACGATCGACCTGCGTTGGCCTATGTGGGCAAATTTTTTGCACGATTTTCGATCAATCATTTGTGCAGGTAGAGGCGGTTTGAGGGGTGAAAATTGGGGGAAAGGGGTGGGTTTTTTTGGAATTTTTACGAATTTTTTGGAATTTTTTGGAAAAGTTGGGGGTTTTTTACGAATATTTTTACGGCACATGCGTTTTTGATTGAAAGTTTTTTTTTGACAGGATAACAGGATGAAGACGAGATTAAATTTTTTAAAACATATTTCACCACCTGCGTTTTTGATTGATTATCCCGATTCATCGGGATTGAAAATTGTCCCCGCCTTCGCGGGGATGACAATATTATTTTTTTGGGCGAGGATTGGTTAGAAGTCAGAGGTCAGATCTCAGAAAAAGACAAAAATATTTTTTATCCCGCAAAGGCGCAGAGGCGCAAAGTTATTATTCCCGTTGGTTCTTCAATATTTATCCGCCCGTTCGACTTCGCTCAGGGCAGACTCTATGGCGGACTCGTCCAATCTCTTTAAACAAAAGATGTACCAAACAACTTAAATTCCTCCAAATTCGCCGCAACTACCGGATTCCTCTGTAATCGGCCAAAACTATGATGGGTTTTCTTTAGGGGGAAAAGTTTTTTTGTAAATGTAATATCCTATGCCACCCGCAGCAAGTGTAACCGCTGCGATTGTAAGTCCAACTTTCATTCGAGGAGGAGCGGTTTTCGCCTTGAGGAGCAAATTCTTGGCAGGTTTCAGACAATTAATGAAAACTGTACCATCTTTTCCAACATTCCACCATCTGGCCATATAAAAGCTCCTTAAACAGCATCATGACTGCAACTTATTATCAAATCAGATTTTCAGGCCTCCTTTGTCTTATTAACAATCTGAAATCCCAGCCGTTTCAAAAATGAATTAGTTTCTTGTCCCGCACTAAACTTTTTCGCATCAAGTTTGTACCCGTTAGCAAATTTATTAGCGACCGAAATTACATATTTAGGCGGATAAGGTTCACCCTTAAAAAATAAATCAAATTTCCTCGAATGGCGATTCAATGGAACACCTTCTTTGTGTATTTCATCAATCGCACATTTTATGTGATCACTTTTAATATTCTTGGGTATCATAAGCCGTAATTTCCCACATACTATCGTAGTTTCCTCGAATAACCTTTTTCAAAGTCCAATAATATAAAACTTTCGCAAAAAAACAAGACCATAAAACATTTTTACACTATATTTCCTCGTTGGTTTTATCATTTCTTCAACATCACCACACTGAGGCCTAGTGTACCCGATATTCACTTGGTAAGTTTTTTTATTTCTCTTTCGAAGGTACAATAAGCCCCTTCTCGGAAAGCTCATAAAACAATATTGGGTCGATACCATGTTTTCGAAGGATATCTTCATCAAGGAAGAGTACAGCTAAAAGTCCACCCTCATAAAGCTCGGCTCTGGCTTCATTTGAGTGTTTGATGAGGTCAGTTATATTCACAAAGCTATTTGAGAAGGTTGGGTATTTCTTCGCAACTATTTCAAAATCATAATTCTCGGTGCTGTACACAATACGGAAAAACAGACAGAAAAAAAACACCAAACTGATTATAATGATCACAAGAATCCATTTTGCGACCCGTTCGTGTATTAAGGTAAAAATACTTAAGACTTCTCTGGCTTTAGCTGTGCCATGTTCAGGTTCTTTGGATTTTGGGCGCAGCTTTTCATTACATCCCCTGCAAATAATGTGGTCTTTGTACACAAAAGCCTACTCAAGTTTTCCTATCTGTCGGCCACAATTTTCACAACATTCTATTTTTTCTGTCATTTTTCAATTCTCTACGAAGTTTCTCATTTAAAAAGTTCCCTTCTCACCATCACCGCACCAAGGCCGAACAGACTTTTTGCCCTTAAATGTTTTAAAAACCCCCCCTGTAATTAAGGCTACTATGACGCACTCGACTACCAGACGTGGGTAGGCAATAATAGCGAGGCCACTATACCTGGGGTATAGATTTTTTTGGCTTGCTGGGATACGCTCAAACATTTCCTGCGTGTCCCAATTGAACCAGTGATGATCGTAATAAGTAGTAGACCCGAATCTCTCCGATACGAGATGTACCTCCCAAGGAGGAAAAAGACAAAGCAAGATGATGATACCTATTCCAATCCAAAGAACATTCGTTATGGGTGGCCTGACCGACGACTGAAGTGGTATAGTAATTTCCAGATTAGACTTGCAGTACTTGCAAATGGTGGATCCATCCGGAATTTCTTTGGCGCAATAGGGACATTTTACCATTCTAATATTACTATGTTCACCTTTTGTCTTGTTTAACTTGGCATAACATTCTGAACAAACTATGTTATTGTTAAACACGAAAGCTTTCTCAAGTTTGCCGATGGTACATTCGCAATTCTGACACTGTTCTAATGCCATAGTATTCCCCAAAAATCAATTTCTTTCCTCTAATAGCATATCAAGACCGTTAAAACGAGCAAAATCTGCCTGTTTCTTTGAGTAGTTCAACGCGTCGGGCTGAGTAAAACTTTCTACCCGTTCGGCAAGCTCAGGGTGACGAGTTTCACACGAAACCTGTTATTTTAGTTTATAGCGGTATTATTACGGATTAAATATAAAGAGTAAAGGAAAATTATGAAAGAAAGACTGGATACCCGCCTGCGCGGGTATGACAATGGTGAGATTACCGCGCTGCGCTCGCAATGACTTTGGTAGTTTTGAGTTTTTAGTTGATTTTGGGATATTATTTTAACCCCTCCCTCACGGTCGGGGCTCTGAAATGGTTTTTGGGTGTTTATCCCGGCGCTTGCGCTTCGGGCTTTTAATGTTGCGCCCCTGCGGAACTTGTTTTGAATTTACAATTCCTTTAAAAAACAGCGTGGGTAAGCAAGTTACCCACCCTACCAGACTGGATACCCGCCTGCGCGGGTATGACATTTTTTAATAGGTTTCCGTTCCGGGCTCTTCGCTACGCTTCGTGTCTCGACTCCGCGTTGCTTCGCTCGAAATGACAGGAGGGAAAGAAATGACATGTGAGGCGGGAATGAGTGTTGGACAGGAAAAGAATCGTTGATTTTTTTTGTGGATTCGGCTAAAACTTTATAAGCGAATTTGGTATCTTTTGATTTAAGAAGAATTATGGTAATTTCAGCAAAAATAAGAAAACAGCGTGGGTAACAAGTTACCCACCCTACCAGACTGGATTCCTGCCTTCGCAGGAATGACAATGGAAGAGAGAATGACAAGTCGTATCCGGCATTTAATTAGAGTGTTATGTAAATCAATGGAAAAACGAAATAAATTGGGAAGTTTATGTTGGAAAAAGGCAAATTAGGCAAATTGTTGAAAAAGCGGGTGGTGCTTGGCGATGGAGCTATGGGGACGATGCTCTATGAGGCTGGGGTTTTTGTTAATAGCTGTTTTGATGAGCTGAATATAAGCCGGCCCGAAGTTATAAAGAAGGTTCATGACGCTTATGTTAAAGCGGGTGTCGATTTTATCGAGACTAATACATTCGGGGCCAATGAATTCAAGTTGGGCAAATTCGGGTTGGCAGATGAGGTTGAGCGGATAAATGCGGCGGCTGCGCAGATTGCTAAGGAGTCGGCTGGGACGGATGTTCTTGTGGCCGGAGCTATCGGGCCGCTTGGCAGAGAGATCGGTGAATATAGTTCGTTGACGAAGAAAGAGACGGCAGAAGCATTTGGCCGTCAGGCGAAGGTGCTGGCTGAGGCGGGTGCTGATTTTATATTATTGGAAACATTTTCGAGTACTGACGAGTTGCTGATAGCGATAGATGCGGTGCGGGCTGTTACGAAGCTCGAGATAGCGGCTCAGATAACGGTTACCGAGAATAATGAGACGGTTTATGGCGAAAAGGTTGAGCATGCGATAGAGCGGATAGCGGCGAATGAAGCGGTATTGACGGTTGGTTTTAACTGTTCGGTTGGGCCGGCTGGGATGCTGAGTAATCTTGAGCGGGTAGCGGGTATTGTTGATAAGCCGATATCGGTTCAGCCGAATGCGGGGATGCCGAAAAATGTCGATAACCGGATGCTTTATATGTGTACTCCGGAATATATGGCGGAATATGCGAAGCGGTTTTTTGAGCTTGGGGCCAGGATGATCGGCGGGTGCTGCGGGACGACACCGAAACATATCGGGCAGATGGTTCGTGCGGTTCGATGTATCGACAAGGCACGCCGAGGCGGAGCAAAGGTGACTATAGCGGCTAAGGCGAAAAAGGCTGAAGCCGCAGAGAAAGCCGAAAGTGCGGAGCTGGGAGAGAAGTCTGAGCTTGGCAGGAAAATAGCGGCTGGCGAAAAGGTTACGATGGTCGAGCTTACGCCGCCGAGGGGCGTGGATTTGAGCTTGACGATCGAGAAATCGCGGCTGTGCGCGGAGATGGGGATTGATGCGATAAATATTCCGGATGGGCCGCGTGCGAGTTCGCGGATGTCGCCGATGGTGACGGCTATACGTATTCAGCAGGAGGCGGGGATAGAGACGGTGCTGCATTTTTGCTGTCGTGATCGGAATCTTATCGGGATGCAATCGGATATGCTTGGTGCGAGCGCGATAGGCTTGAAGAATATGCTGATAATAACCGGAGATCCGCCGAAAATGGGCGATTATCCGGAGGCTACCGGCGTTTTCGATCTGGATTCGATAGCACTGACGGCTGCGCTGCGAGATTTGAATTGCGGGGTCGATATCGGCGGCAATAGTTTTTCGCCGTCGGTTAAGATGGCTATCGGGGTCGGTGCGAATCCGGTTGCGACGGATATGAAGAGGGAGATTGAACGATTTCGGCAGAAAGTCGAAGCCGGTGCGGAGTTTGCGATAACTCAGCCGGTGTTCGATGAGGATATGCTGTTTCGTTTTCTTGAGGCGATAGAAGATTTTAAGATACCTGTGGTCGCGGGGATATGGCCCTTTACGAGTTTTAAGAATGCGGAGTTTATGGCTAATGAGGTTCCGGGGGTTGTTGTGCCGGAGGGGATACTGGCAAGAATGAGCAAGGCGACAACGAAAGACGAAGGCAGGAAACTCGGGGTTGAGATCGCCCGTGAGATGGTGGAAAAGATAGAGGCAAGTGTCGCGGGATTTGCGGTGAGTGCGCCGTTTGGTAATGTTGATATTGCACTGGCGGTGCTCGGTAAGAAGGAATTTTAGAATTGCTGAGGGAATAGCAAATGGCTGGAAAAAAATTAAGTGTGGAGTTGATTGCGATAACTCCTGATGCTGAGAAGGTTATCGAAGAAGCTGGCAGGACTTGTTATTTGAGTTTTGAGAGGATAGGTGCGAACTCTCAGGAGGAGTTTATAGCGAGGTTGATAAAGATGGGGCACTATTCGCCGCTTGAACATGCAAGTGCGACTTTTCGGATAAGGAATTGTTCGCGGGCGATGACGCATCAGCTTGTAAGGCACCGTATAATGTCGGTGTCCCAGCAGTCGCAGCGATATGTGAATGAGAATGCGTTCGATTATGTTGTGCCGGAATCTATGCCGGAAGAATTCGCTGAGGATTATTGTGCGGATATGAAAACGATACAGCAAATGTATGCCAAGTGGCGGCAGAGAGGATTGAAGAAAGAAGATGCGAGGTTTGTGCTGCCTAATGCGTGTGTGAGTGAGATCGTTGTTACGGCAAATTTAAGGGAGTGGAGGCATATATTCGATTTGCGGCTGTCGAAAAAGGCGCAATGGGAGATACGAAAGGCCTGTACGATGATACTTGGGGTGCTAAAAGAAAAGGCGCCAGGGTGTTTTGTGGATATAGAGGCGGAGGGTTGATTTTATTGCTCGGCGTTGAGAATGGCTTTTATGTAACCTAAGGTTGTTGTGCCGATTGTTGCAAATTTGATGCTGCCCTGCTCGTCAATATAAAAACTTGCCGGTATTGATGTTACTTTGTTGAAAGGCTCGGGCAGTTGGCGAGTATCGACGGCTGCGACTGTGTAATTGAGCTTGTTTTGGTTGACAAACTGTTTTATTAGAGCGGGATTTTCGTTTGAGATCGCGATTATCTGCAGTTGGTCTTCGGTAAGTATGTTTCTTAAAGCTATTAAGTGAGGAATTTCTACTCGACAGGGGCCGCACCAGGTTGCCCAGAAGACGAGGATTACATTTTTACCCTTATAATCGGATAGTTTGTGCAGATTGCCGTTGATGTCGGTGATAGTAAAATCGGGGGCCGGTTTTGAGAACCACGGCTGGAAAGACGGCGACCAGTTGCGAGCTTTGCTCACAATTTCCTTTAAGGTCATAGGTTTGTCTGAATTGTCGTGGAGTGAGTGGGAATTATCGGCAGGCTGTTGTGATGTGAGGTTGTCAAGTGAACGCATCTTTGGTTTCGGTTTTCTTAAGATAGCAAAAGCGAAAATGGCAAATAAGATTATTAAAACGGCTATAAGCAGCTTGTTTTTGTTATTAGATGTCATGGCAAATTCCTTTCCTTGGACACTATAATAAACATAATGGGTGAAAGTTCAAATAAAAAAAGGCTTTACGGAAAAACATTCTTTAATCGACGTGTAAACCAATGGTGTATGTCTTTTTTAATAAGTTATTGTTTTACTTGATTTTTCGAGGAAAAAAAATAATAATGAGAACTTAACTTTTTAAAATTCGAATAGACTCGGATTGTTAGTTTTAAGCGTTTTACTGGTATAATATGAAATTAAAAAATAATCACAGCCGCTACCTAAAGGGGGCTGTTTTAGGAAAATTAGGGTTTTGCACTTCGTGGGCTGTTGATGTTCACGGCGGGGGCAAAGAATGGATAGAAGTCGTCGAGGTTGATCTTAAGATAGAAAATATCGGCTCAGCCTTCCGGGGGAAACGTATAGTTCAGATTAGCGATTTGCACTGCAGCAGGACTGTCAGCAGCAATTATCTCGGTCAATGTATCGAGCGGATAAACAAGCTTGACAGCGATATAGTGGTCTTTACGGGTGATTATGTCACGCACGATTACCACGGCAGATTTCGCAGGAAAGTAACTGATATCGTTAGCGAAGTTGATAGCCGAATGGGAGTTTATGCCTGCCTTGGCAACCATGATTATGGTATTGGTGGGTTGTTTAACGGTCATCGGCCCGGGGCGATGGAAAAAATGATAAGGGATATGGCAGCCAGCGGGGTTAATGTTTTGCGTAATGATGCGGCTGTGCTTGAGGCAGATGGCGATAAACTCTGGATTGTCGGCCTTGGCGATCTGTGGGCGAATGACATGAACCCTCACAAGGCCTTTGAGAAGGTCGATAGCGATGGTGCGGTTATCACGCTCTCGCATAATCCTGCTTCGATTCGTTTACTTGAAGAATTTGCCTTTGACGCGGCTATGTGCGGGCATACCCACGGGGTCGAAATAGAATGGGCGGCTTGTTCGAAAAAGCCGTTGGCCAGGCGAAGGCCTCTTTTTTCGGGTTTGTATAATTTTGACAAAAAAATCGTTTATGTAAATCGTGGACTTGGAAGGCTTGGCAGGACACTGGGAAATCAAAGGCCGGAAATCACGGTTTTTAAGATAAGCTGATTTTTTTTACTTCATAACCACGAGTTTCCTTGAGTAATTTTTCGTTTTTTCGCAGGCTAATTTTGTTCAAAAATGTTAGTTTGGGGGAAAAATGTTGCATTTTCTTCGATAAAAGATTAGGATTTTCATAATTCTTTCTGAATTATTTTGGCTTGAGCGATGAAAAAATTGCAAAATGACAAGAAAATCCCAGATGAGTCTACACGGGAATATGTCGAAAGGCTTAGCGAAGAGCAAAAAATGCTTGTTGTTCTCAAGTCACAGCTGTACGGAGGCTCGTGGGAACCCATGCTGGATGATCTTAAAAACAGGCTGACTGGTAAGCCGTATATCTTTAAATTAGCCAATAGGATACAGGATGATGTTGAGCGTATAGAGGAAATGAAGCGATTCGAGACAGAACATGGAATAGACCTTTCTGATTTCGTTGAGATTTCCTGATGATCGTTAGATTTAACAATTAGTAATTATTAATGGCAATAAAGGGTGATTTAGGAGCTTTATCTGTGATGTTTAGATCAACTGGTAGTGTTATTGTTTTTTTGAGTGTCATTTCACTGTTTTTTTCAGCCGGCTTGGATGCGGCGGATCAAGACTGGAAATTGGTATCCGAAGATCTGCTTAGCACAGGCGGATTTGATGTTTGCTGGCAAAATAAGCTACCCTTTAGAGAAGGCGAAAAGCTCTCCCAGTTTTATGTCGTAGATGACAGCTTATATGCCTTATCTTCTGAGAATTATATGGTGAGCATGAACCGCATCAGCGGCGGTACATTTTTCAATAAACAGCTGGAAAAGGCTGGCATTCCTATAATGAAGCTCAGGCCGTTTAAGAATGATCTTTATTTGATAATCGGCACAGAACTTGTTGAACTGGCACGTCATAGCGGTGATGTAAAAGGTTCAACGAGATTGGGGTTTGGCGTGAGCTGTCCTCCTTCGCGAAACAGCGGGTATTTTTATGTCGCAGATACGAATCGAAGACTAAGGTATCTGAGGGCTAAAGATAAAGTAAAACTTTTTGAGATAGCAGCTACCAACGAATCAATAATAACTTCGGTTACTTCTGAGGAAAAGTTTGTTATTTTCGCAACAGCAGAAGGAGATGTGATTAAACTAAGTTCAAGCAGCAGGAAAAGTTTTTGGGAATTTAAGGCATCAGACGGGATAATAGACCCGCTGACAATAAGAAACGGGAGTGTTTTCTTTACGAGCAAAGATACAAACGTTTACAGGGTTAACCTTAAGACCGGTTTGCTGGTCTGGAAACAGCATTGCGGCGCAATTGTCAAGGATTCTCCGAAAGTGACAGAAAATACTGTTTATCAATTCTTGGGCGAGGATGGTCTGGCGGCATTTGATGTTGAAAGCGGTAAGCTGCTTTGGAAAATGGCGGAAGTTAAGGAATTTCTTACTGAGGTAGACGGCAAAGCTTTTGTCATGACAAAAGCAAGCAGACTGGCGGCTATCGACAACAAAGCAGGTGAAATACTTTATTCGATTAATTTAGCTGATGTCAAAATGACAGCAACAACCACAAATGACAGCTATATTTATATAGCTGATGAAGACGGGCGAGTGGCTTGCATTAAGCCGATAGTCAAATAATGTCAATGACAAATTAAAGGATTGCGGATTCATATGGATGTGAAAATTAAAAGAGCGTTGATAAGTGTATCGGATAAAACAGGTATCGCTGACTTTGCCTCTGGGTTGAGTAAAATGGGGGTTGAGATAATAAGTACCGGAGGAACGGCAAAAAAACTCAGCGAAGCCGGTATCGATGTAATAAGTATCGATTCGGTTACCGGATTCCCCGAAATGATGAACGGCAGAGTGAAGACGCTGCATCCTAAGATTCATGGCGGTCTGCTTGGATTAAGGGATAATGCCGAGCATATGGCTGCGATGAAAGAGCATCAAATAGAACCGATCGATCTTGTCTGCGTTAATCTTTATCCATTTGAAGAAACAATAGCACGAAAAGATTGCAGCCTTGAGGAGGCGATAGAAAACATTGATATTGGCGGGCCGAGTATGCTTCGCTCTGCGGCTAAGAATCATAAATTTGTTACGGTCGTAACTGACTCATCGCAATATAAGACGGTTATCGATGAAATGAGCCGGAACGACGGGGGTGTGAGTGAGGAAATTAGAAGCGAATTTGCCGCAATTGTTTTCGGGCTAACGGCAAACTATGACGCGGCTATATCGAAATACCTCAACAAAAAGCAAAATGTTGAATATCCCCAGAGAGTTTCATTAGCAGTACAAAAAAGCCAAACTCTGCGGTATGGAGAAAATCCGCACCAGAGCGCAGGGTTTTATAAATTCCCTGTAAGCGGTGAGACATCTATAAGCAGTGCAAAGCTTCTTGATGGCGGAAAAGAGATAAGCTTCAATAATCTTCTCGATACTAATGCGGCTTTTGAGCTTGTGAAGGAATTTAAAGAGCCGGCTGTTGTTGTGGTAAAGCACCTTAACCCATGCGGCTGTTGTGTTGATGGCGACATAAAAGTAGCGTATCGCAGGGCATACCAAGGTGATGTGGTAAGTGCCTTCGGCGGAATTATCGCTCTTAATAGAAAAGTCGATACCTCTTTAGCTGAGACAATAATGGAATCTTACAGCTTGTTTGGTAAGGTGATGGGTGCGAGCGGTTTTTTTGCAGAGGTGATAATCGCTCCGGAGTTTGATGCTGAAGCGGTGAAAATCATTCGGACACTTAAGGCGTGGGGGCAGAGGGTTCGGCTGATGGAGACCGGGCCTATTGATCGGGGCAATATTGATTCGAGTGAATATGATGTTCGATGTGTTATTGGCGGATTGCTGCTGCAGAAAAGGGATTTGGTCGGCTGGGAACCTGAGAATTTGAGTTTTCCGACAAAACTAAGACCAAGTGCAGAACAACTTGAAGACCTTAAAATGGCCTGGATCACAGCAAAGCACGTTAAGAGTAACACAATAACACTTGTTAAGAACAAGAGTCTTGTCGGCGTAGGAGCCGGGCAGATGAACAGGGTTGAGTCGGGATTGATAGCCTTTAAGCAAGCTGGCGACAAAGCTAAGGGAGCTGCATTGGGTTCGGATGCCTTTTTCCCGTTCCCGGATAATATTGAAAACGCGGCTAAAGCGGGAGTTTCATGTATCGTTCAGCCGGGTGGGTCGAAAAAGGATAATGAAGTTATCGAAGCTGCTGACCGGCTTGGGGTTGCGATGGTGTTTACGGGCAAAAGGCACTTTAAACACTAAGGAATGCTAAACAAAATTTAATAAAAAAAACGCCCTGTATTTGAAAATTTTACAGGGCGTTTGGATTTTAAAGACGATATAAAATTTTTGCTTAGTGTATAACTTTATTTAGCGAATATGTGATAATCCCTGTTGCTCCGGCTCTTTTGAGGGCGGGGACAATATTTCTCTCGATAGCCGTATCGACAATTACTTCGACAGCAACATATCCCTGCTGGGCCAACGAGGAAATCGTGGGGCTCTTTTCTGAGGGAAGCACCTTGATAACTTCGTCGAGTTTCTCTTTCGGCACGTTCATTTTCATGCCGACTTTTCCCCTGGCATCGATAGCAGCATTTAATAAAAGGACAATGTCTTCGATTTTCTGCTTCTTAAAATCATCTTTCCATGCGTCTTTATTTGCGATAAATCTCGTAGTAGAAGTTAGGAGGGTATCTATGATCTTGAGGTTATTTGCCCTTAAGGAAGTGCCTGTTTCTGTTAGTTCTACAATACCGCTTACAAGCCTGGCTTTTACTTCGGTGGCTCCCCAACTGAACTCGACTTTGACTTTGATGTTCTTTTCGCTGAAATAATTTTTCGTCACATTTACAAGTTCGGTTGCAATTATCCCGCCTTCGAGCTGCTCGGGAGTTGTTATATTTGACTCGGCTGGAACAGCAAGTACCCATTTTGTCGGCTTGCTTGTTGCCTTGCTGTAGGCCAACTGGCAGACTTCTAAGACATCAGATTCATTTTCCATTATCCAGTCGTGGCCGGTAATTCCGGCATCAATAACGCCATCTTCGACATAACGGCTCATTTCCTGGGCACGGAGAAGTATCAATTCGATTTCATTGTCGTCTATGCTCGGCAGATAGCTTCTTCGAGATTCGCTGACGCGAAAACCAGCCTTAGAGAAAAGATCAAATGTGGCTTTCTGTAAGCTTCCTGCTGGTATTCCTAATTTTAATAATTTTTCTGCCATCAGATACTGCCTAACCTTTCTTTTTAGATTTCTTTGCTTTCTTCTTTACTTTTTTCTTGGTCTTTAAAACTTTTTCCGGTTTGGTTTTGGTAGTTTTTTTCGGTGAAGCTTTTTTAACCGATTTTTTTTTCTCCGTTTTTTTCACGGCTTTTACAATCTCAGCTTCTTTTCTCAGGAGTATGTAAAATTCGTAATTATCTTTTGCAGATATTTGACGTTCAAGAAAACCTGACATATCTGAGTTGTCAGCATCGGGATGAACCAATTCGTTTTCCTTGAGGAATTTGACCATTTTTTCAGTAAGTGGAATAGAATGGCCGCCAAGAGCGGTCAAAAAACAATAGTTAGAGGCAAACTGACTTACTCCTTGAGTTTTGTCGACAGTTTTTTTTGCGGGTTTTTTGCCGATTTTTTTTAGTCCCTCAAGGGTCAATTCATTGTGTCTTTCGAATATATCCTTCAGGACAGTTTTTATTCTCTGGGCAGAGTCCTTTGCCAGTTGGTCCTGACTGCCAAGCATTTCCATTATCTCGGTCAGTGAGGATACTCGCAGGTCATTGATATCTACGAAATCAGTATTTAATCTTTTATAAGCATCTTCAGCATTCTTTTGAGTGGTGTTTTCTGCGATGAGACCAAAGATAATCGCCTCAAGAGGGTCATCGAATTTTACCGGTTGAATTTTCGGAGACTTTTTCTTAAGGGATTTATAAAGGTTTTTGATCTTTAACGAATACTCTTTGCTGTTTTTCATAATGTCCTAATCCTCTTCACCATTTTCATTTTGAACCTTTTTTTGGGTTTTAGTGGCCTGATTAATAATATCTATTATCTCCATGCCCTTTTTAAGACTTTCATCGAGGTGAAAATGCAAAGTCGGGCAGAACCTGGCTTGGAGACGATCGGCAACAATTGCCTGTATTCTTGATCTTGCATGCTCAATAGCTCTATATGTATTAAGCTGCTGTTTTTCATCTATACCAAAAATGCTTAAAGCGATATTTGCATTTTTCAAATCAGGAGACATATTGACATCAGTAACACTTACAAGGCCTTTCATTCGAGGATCGCTGATGCGATTGGACACTGCGTCACTTACAGCTTCTTTCAAAACTCTTGCAACTTTTTGCTGCCTACGGCTTTGCATATTGGGTATAGTCCCGAAAATATAAAATTTACAGCGTTCTCTTAATCTTTACGATCTCGAAGAATACAAATTCATCATCAACCTTAATATCGTCGAATTTTTCCAGCTTGATTCCACACTCAAGCCCGGCTCTGACTTGCTTTACTTCATCCTTGAAATGCTTGAGAGTTCCTATCTTCATAGCGTCTCTTACGACAACGTTATTTCTTATCAGCCTTACCTTCGCTTTGTTTGAAACAATACCTTCGGTAACATAACATCCTGCAATGGTACCAATTTTTGATACTTTGAAAGATTCCCTTACAACGGCTTTGCCAATAATTTGTTCCTTTTCCTCAGGCTCGAGCAAGCCGGCCATTGAATTTTTCAGATCGTCTGTAATTTGATAAATGATCGTATAAAGCCTTATTTCTACGCCTTTTGTGTCAGCAATCTTGGCTACCTGATCCTCAGGAACGACATTAAATCCTATCACAATAGCGTTTGAAGCCTCGGCAAGAACTACGTCACCTTCTGTTATTCCGCCCGGAGCAGCGTGGATCACTTTAACTTTTACCTCATCAGTGCTAAGGTCCGTGAGGTATTTAACCAGCACATCAACCGAGCCCTGTACATCGGCACGAATAATAATATTCAATTCTTTTACGCTGCCGGCTTCGATCTGGCTGAAAAGATTGTCAAGTGTAATCTGGGTACGTTTGGATAGTGACGTTTCACGTGATCTGACTTTATGTTCCTCAGCTGCATTTTTAGCCTTGTTAATATCATCAAGACAATAAAATCTTTCGCCGGAGGATGGAACTTCATTCAATCCTGTTATCTCAACGGGCATTGAACTAACGGCTTTTCTGATATTCTTCCCAAAACTGTTTCTCACGGCTTTTACCCTGCCGTAAGAACCACCGGCAAGAATAATATCGCCCTTCTTGAAAAAACCTTCCTTGACAAGCAGTGTTGCCACTACGCCGCGTTTACTCGACAGCTTTGCCTCTACGACCCATCCTGTGGCGGGTATGGTGTCATCGGCTTTGAGATCGGAAAGTTCGGCTATATAGTCAAGATGTTCAAGAAGGTCGTCAATACCCTGTCCCGTGACAGCGCTGGTTTTAACGATTTCGGTATTGCCGCTCCACTCGGCGGGAGTCAAATCGTGCTCAGACAATTGTGAATATATTCTGTTAACATCACAGCCGGGAATGTCAATTTTATTCAATGCAACAATAACAGGCACATTTGCAGCTTTGGCATGGTTTATAACCTCTACAGTCTGAGGCATGACGCCATCATCGGCGGCTACTACAAGCACTACCACATCGGTCATATTAGCCCCCCGTGCACGCATAGCCGTGAAAGCGGCATGACCGGGAGTGTCGATAAAGGTAACTTTTGCATCACCCTTGGTAACCTGGTATGTACTTACGTGCTGGGTGATGCCTCCGGCTTCACCATCGGCTACTTTTGAGGAGCGTATTTTGTCAAGCAAACTCGTTTTGCCATGATCTACATGGCCGAGCATAGTGACTATCACGGACCTTCTTTTGAGGTTGTCTTTAGGACGGTTTTCGAAATCTTCCCTGATAAGGTCCTCGAGCAGACGTTTTCTTTCAACCGTAAGCTCAGTACCAAATTCTAAAGCAACGAGTTCGGCAACGTCAGGGGCAATAGACTGATTGGCAGTGGCCATAACGCCCTGCTGCATCAATTTATAGATAACATCAGAAGTCTTGACAGTCAAAACCGATGAAAGATCCTTGACTATTATTGGTTCGGATATGGTTGCTTTTTCGGGTCTTGAGACAAATGCCGGCTCAAATTTGGATTTGCTGTCAGTGTCAATTTTCCGCCTGGGTCTCATCCTTAAACCGATACCGTCAGCAGCATTAATCCTTGCTCTACGTTCCTCAATATCCTTTTGTCTTCTCTTGTCTTTATGCTGATCTGTTTCTACTGGGGTGGTTTTTTTGCCCCGTTTTTTTGCCTTCTGCCCTTCTGTTTTCTTGACTGTAGATAAGTCATGATCTTTAGGAATCAACTGTTCAACTGGTGCTATTGTTCTAACTCTTGGAACCCTTGTTGTGACTCTTGGTCGTCTTGTCGGCCTTTGACGCTCCGGCTCAGGCTCTTCTACCCTGACTATAACAGGACCGCTTAACTTGGCAGGTTTTGGCTTGGTTAACATTGGCCCTGCTGGTTTAATCTCTTCCGGCTCAGGTTCAACCTCAGGTTGTTTTTCAGGCTCCTTTTGCTCTATAGGTTCTGCGGTTTCTACCAGCTGATCCTGTAGTTGTGTTTCGCTGGTTGATTCAACGTCTTGTTTTTTGGAAACGGTTTTTATAGGCTTCTTTTTGGTTTTTTTTCTTATACGAACTTTTTTAAGGTCAACTTTTTCAGTAGTCTCAACAGTGGTAGTGTGTTCGCCTTCGCTGAACCATTCCTTGATAGTAGCTGCAAGCCCAGCTGAGAGGGTTGACATATGACCTTTAACATCAAGACCCTCATCCTGGCATTTTTTTACAATTGCCGTACTTTTTACACCAAGTTCTTTGGCTAAAATATGTACTCTTGTAGAAGCCAAACGATTATCTCCAAAAAGTTCCTGAATATTTCAGATTGTCAGTTAATCTTCCTGCTGCTGTTCTTTGCTAACTTCCTTACCTTTAGAAGCAATTTGTTTTGCAATTTCTTTTGCATTGTTGACGAATCCCTGTGCCATGTCAGGACCAATGCTCAATTCATTAATAAGCGGCTCAGTTCCTACATCCTCGAGATCTATAACTGAAATAATTCCGAGTGCGATAAGCTTATCAACGAGAATCTCATCTGCGCCTTCGGTATTTTTTACGCATTCTGCTAAGTACTCAATACCCTGATTGTATTCCTCAGGGGTAAGAATATCAATATCCCAGCCGGTAATTCTGGCAGCTAATCTTACGTTTTGCCCGTGTTTTCCGATGGCTAAGCTTAACTGGTCGGACTTTACTACAACCGAGGCCTTGCCAAGCTCGAAGCATAAAGCTATCTCACTTACAACAGCCGGCATCAAGGCATTCATAATATATACATTTGACGATTCGTTCCATCTTACTATATCAATTTTTTCGCCGCCGAGTTCGTCAACGATATTCTTTATTCGGCTTCCCCTGACACCGACACAAGCGCCAACGGGGTCAACTTTGTCATCTAATGAAGCAACGGCTACCTTTGTTCTATACCCTGCTTCCCTTACCAGTGCGTGAATTTCAATTATGCCCTCACTTATCTCAGGCACTTCTAACTCGAAAAGACGTTTAATAAAATCAGGGTGAATCCTTGAAAGGATTATTTTTACCTGGCTGCCGGATTCTTTTACATCAAGGATTATACCGCGAACCCTCTCTCCGGAATGGTGTGTCTGACCGCTAATCTGTTCGGTTTTAGGCAAAATCGCCTCTGTCCTGTTGTTAAGGTTAACGACTACCGAGCCTTTCTCGAAGCGAGCGACTGTTCCGCTTACTATTTCGCCCTTTCGCTGAACAAAATCAGCATAGACACTGCTGCGCTCATCGGCTTTGATTTTCTGTATCATAACTTGTTTGGCGGTTTGTGCGGGAATTCTTCCAAGTTTACTGATGTCTAACTGCTCCTGTTCCTTGAATGCAATAATCTCGCCGGTATCTCTATCGATCTGAACGGATACATCTGCGTCCGGATCACCGAAATGCTTTCTTACAGCAGATACCATAGCATCTTCAAGGTCAGTATAGATAGATTCCTTGTCAATGTTTTTGTCTCTTGCGATATTTTCGACAATTCGTAACAGTTCTGAATTCATAATTAATTTTTATCCTTAAAAAACTAATCCAAAAAAAAATGGAAACTATGTACAGTTTCCACTTCAACGCCATGCAATAAAGATAGCAACTATACCTACATTGCAAACCTCCTGCAAGATATATCAATCAGCAAATAACGCTGAAGCAGATTCATACCATTTAAAACCAAAGCATCCGCAGCAGTAAAACAGAATTTGGCCCGATCACTTCTCACGATTCTTTAGATCCTGCTAATATCATTTTCTGCACCTTTCCTTATTAGCATCTGCTACTAAATACTACAAATATCAAAAATCCTATTATAAGCAAAGTATTGCACGTGTCAAATACCAATCATTTTTTTTGATGTAATCACAGATAATTTTGTAAATTTTCATTAAAATTAAGTATTTTTCAAAAAAATTTACAAAAAACCGCTATATTTCGGCCAAATTCGATTCTATCGGCTCAAAAGAGACCTTCAGTCCCCCCTTGTCCGGAGAAAAACCACTCAATCTGAAATTATTGCCTTTAATCTCGAATGCTGGATCAAAAGGCTCAGAATCTATCAAGGAACTAACTATTTTCTGCAAAATCACTGGTATTGGTTTACCATTTTTAGCGAGGAAATGTTCGTAACTTCTTTTTAATATTGCTTTTGCAACAGGAGTAATGTTTACGTAACCGAGTCTGAAAGATTCGAGATTGAGAGCTGCCCCTGCCTTTCCAAACTCGACAGAGATAACGGCTGTATATGCAAATTCCAAATTCAAGTCGGTGTTAAACCTGCCCATTATTACCAGGGCGGATTCGGTGATATATAATTTGGGAGCGTAAAAAGTCAGGCCTCTGGTTTCAGCCGGCCATTTCTGGCGAACTATTATGTCGTTTATGCCCTCTTGTGTCAGGGTGATCTGGAAAGGATTTCGGGTTTGTGCGCCATTGTAAATTTTGGGCATTAGAATATGAGTAAGGTATGGGCTGACCAGATTGTCGGCTGGTATTGAGGCAGGCTCGGAGCCGGTAGGTTTATGTAAGAACATTAGAATGGATATCAAAGCTGCCAGAAAAACAAATGAACAGCCTATGGATATCTTTTGTTTTTTTCTCAAGCTTATGGTCGAGTCGAAATTTTTTTTCTGTTTTTTTTCCAATATCATACCTTTCTTGTATTTCTGCCTTGCTCGAATCGGTCAGTGTTATTATAGTGTCGAAGATTAGTTGGTAAAAACATTTTTTTTTACATCTTTTGTTTTATGAAAGGAATATTTGCAATGGCTAATCATTTTGCTGATCGTATTTGTGAGGCAGTTAAAAGCAAAAAGACCTGCCTGACAGTTGGTCTTGATCCAGTTTACAGGCGTCTCCCGGAATCCATCATAAGCCAGAAATCGATGAACGACGAAAACGATGCCTGTGCAGCCGTTGATGCAATATTTGATTTTTGCACCCAGACTTTGCGGATTGTCGCTCCTCTTGTTCCGGCTGTGAAGATAAATATAGCGTATTTTGAAAAATACCTGTGGGAAGGCGTCGAGGCTTACTACGCCCTGCTGAGCGAAGCTGAAAGTCTTGGTCTTGAGGTGATAGGAGATGTCAAGCGAGGTGATATTGGTCATACAGCAGAGATGTATGCCGAAGCTCATCTTGAAAATTCCGAGCTGACGGGTTTTGAAGATACCATTACGCCCGATGCGATAACAGTGAACGGCTTTGCAGGAGCTGATGGCATAGAGCCTTTTGCGAAAATTGCAGACATTCAGGGAAAAGGCATTTTTGTCTGGGTAAGAGGAAGTAATCCAAGTGCGGCAGTTATCCAGGACTTTGCAGACTCCAGTGGGGTTAAAATGTATGAACATATCGCAGCGACGGTAGCTGAAATTGCCGGCAAACCTGAACATATGGGAAAATGCGGTTACAGCAATGTTGGAATGATCGTCGGCGGAACAAGTCCGGAACAGACGACAGCACTTCGTAAAAAATATGATAATGTACTTTTCCTCGTTCCCGGATACGGCAGCCAGGGAGCCAGTGCTGCTGATTGTGTACGCTTCTGCAAACCCGATGGAACAGGCGCTCTTATAAATGCATCCAGATCGATAATTTATGCTTACCAAAAGCCTGAGTATATCGAAAAATGCGGCGGAGACTGGAAAAGATGTATTGAACAGGCCGTAGCTGATGCAAAGATCGACCTTGCAAACGGTATGCAGAGCCTGATATAGGATAAAAGTTATTGTGGAAAATAATTTCTGGTCAGGCAGGAAAGTTTTGGTGATGGGCCTTGGGCGTTTTGGAGGCGGGCTTGATTCGGCAAAATTTGTTGCCTGCTCGGGGGCTGAGGTTACCGTAACAGACATACAAAATGCGGACGATATTGCTGAGAGCCTGGATGGGCTTAGCGGCTTCGGCGGTATTAAATATCATCTGGGTGGACATGTCGAAAAGGATTTTGAACAAGCCGATATCGTAATAGTCAATCCGGCAGTTTTAAAAAATAACAAATATCTGAAAATCGCAAAAGAAAACGGGGCCGCGGTTACAACCCAAATCAATATATTTCTTGAGAAGTGTCCTGCCCTTTTGATCGGTATAACGGGTTCTAACGGCAAAAGTACAACAGCAGCATTGACTTATCACATACTCAAAGGAGCTGAAGGTAACAAAGGCGTTTCCTATCGAAAGGCGTGGCTGGGCGGTAATATTGGCGATCGGCCTTTGCTTTGTGTTCTGGATCAAATCCAAACCGACGATGTCGTAGTGCTTGAACTCTCAAGCTTCCAGACAGATTATTTTGACAAAACCGCCCTTTCCACTCATATGGCCTTGCTGACAAACCTCACTCCGAATCATATAGACAGGCATGGCAGCTTTCAAGATTATTGTGAGGCCAAGGAAAAGCTTTTTACTTATCAAAGGATTGACCCTGAACGCAGGTGCGGTTGTTTTTTTTGCCGTGATGACAGGATAGGCACCGAATGGCATAATAAATACAAACAGCTGAGGGAATGTAACTTCTTCTGTGGAGATGACTTAAGTGATAAAATCAAGAAGGGGTTTAAGCTTGTTGGCAGAGCTAACCTCAATGACCTCGCTGGTGCAGCCGCAATAGCTAAAAGCCTGGGAATCAATGACGAAATAATAAATGTGTCTGAATTCAAACCTCTCTCTCACCGGCTTGAATTTGTATTAGAAGCCGATGGTGTGCGATGGTATAACGACTCAAAATCTACGACGCCGCAAAGCTTGTGTACAGCGATCGAATCATTTGACAGCCCTGTAATACTGATTGCCGGAGGTTATGATAAGGGGGTTAGCTTTGATCAGATGGGAGCAGAAATAGCTAAGAGATGCAAAACAGTAATTTTGATGGGTCAAACAGCCAAATCCATCGAAAAAGCCATCGTAAACGCCCCGGATTCAGCCGGTAGCAATGTTCGGATCCATATTGCCGGCGATATGGCAGAAGCTGTCTGCAAAGCCCGGCAGGACGCAGAATTCGGCGATTGTGTTGTATTGAGTCCCGGCTGTGCAAGCTACGACATGTTCGATAACTATCAGCAGCGAGGAGCGGAGTTTGTCCGTATGATTAAGGGACTGAAATAAAGCAAAAACCTCGTCTGCCTTGTGCAAATATCATGTCATTTTCTGGTTTTCAATTCAAAACACAGACTGTTTATAGGTCGTAATCTGACGTTAGTAAATTATTTTTAAAAACTACTTTATCATGAAACGTTCACAAAGACATGAAATAAGCCTTTACACGATTAGTTTAAAAATTGCCCCTTAAACTAAGATTAAGACTGTTTTGTAAATTGACGAATTGTTCTACTGTTGGGTTATAGAAAAAGTTTACAGGACAGCTAAAATGAAAAATGTAGTAGAAAAAAGGCGGGAACAAAGACTGAGATATCAATGGCCAATCTGGTTTGCCGAGGATTTGAATGGGAATTTATTTCAGGGGCAAATGGTTGACATATCAAGCGGAGGAGCAGCTTTTAAGTATTATAAGCATGAATGCAACATCCACCCTGAACAGGAAATACTAATTAAATTCAGCGTGCCGCAATTCGATGAAGACGATAGCTTTGAAATAGTAAGTTTCAAACGTATTGGCAAAGTTCGCAGAGTTGAGGATATCAGTAACGATAGCCTGAAAGCAGCTGTGGAATTTGCTCAGCCGCTAACTTTCAAACCAGCGGAAGATTCGATCACTGAGCAGAATTCAAATTTATACTTTTCGGCTGTGTAAAAAATATTGAATAATTTTTGATAAAAACCTTGCTATATTTTTAACTTTGAATTATATTTTTTCCATAATTTACTTTTATAATTAATTGGGGGATTATTATAAAAATGGATGAAACTGGCCTTACTCTTAAATCTGAATTGAAGCAATTGATTAGTAAAGTAAAGTCTTGCAAAAGAAATTTTGCATGCACACGAGCCGGTTTTAACGATGTTCCTAAGGGTTCGATCATCAATGGCGGCGAACTTGTTGAATGTTATGAAGATAGAGCAAAAAATTGCAATCATTCCGTACCATACGGTAGCGGTTATTATTGCAGCTGCCCTGTCAGGTTGTTTATTGCTTCTAAACTCCACAAGTAAAACCAAATTATGTCAAATCAGGTAAGACAGTAGATAGTTATCAGGATGCCCTATTTTTAGGCTCCCGGAAACCCTCATACCAACTTTTCGCTTACAAAATCTTCCAATTCCCTTATTATCATAAACTTACAAAAAACAAGAAGTTAAAAAAAGCTTGCAAAAGTAATAATATTAAAATAAAATAAATCCTGTCTTTGTTCCAAAAATCAATTTAGATTACAAGACAGGTAAGATGGCTAAATTCTCAAGTAAAATTATTTATGTTGTTTTGATATTTTCATTAATAGTCTTTTGGGGCTTTTTTTCGGGTTCAGATGACTGCGATGCTGTAAGTGCCTATCAAACAGCTGATTATGAGACAAACAACGCTTCAGGTGTTAATAACAGCATAAATGTGGTCCCCATTCAATTCGGCAGGGACAGCTACGGCCTGGCTTTGATAGACAATGTAAACGAAACCATCAGTTTATACAGAATCAATGAACGCGGCGCAATACAGGACAGGTTAGAGCTATATGCAGCGAGATCTTTCAAATATGACCGGCAATTGGAGCAATATAATACTTCTGAGCCCAAGCCTGAACAAATAAAGAAAATGCTGGAAA
>JADHXY010000111.1 GCA_016782755.1 Phycisphaerae bacterium
GATGTGAACGAAGAAGGTACCGAAGCAGCAGCGGCGACGGCGGTAACTATGAAGCTCACGTCGGTCATGCCAAGCCGAATACCGGTTTTCAGAGCTGACCATCCATTCCTGTTTTTAATCCGCGACAATCATTCAGGCAGCATCTTATTCATCGGCCGGGTGATGAATCCAAAGGGATGAGAAGTTAGAATCGCAAGGTCAGTTTTGCGTATAGGGCGCGTTTGGTCTCGACATCGTTTGTCGTATCATCCACCAAATCCGGGTATGCCATATCTAACAGATGCTGACCTACAATCGCAACATCTATATTCTCGCTGACCTGCCAGATAAGCTGCATAAGGGTATTTTCGCCGCGCAGGCTTTCATCAGAAGCTAATATTGATTCTATCATCTTGAGGTCTTCAAACTTTAGCCCCTTAGCATTCAGCAGCTCAACCGAATTCGAAGGAATGAAAACTTCCCTGGTATCAGACTTTTCAGTTTGCGGTTTGTGTAAGCCGAGTATTGCAGAGCCCCATTTATGCAGATCATCATCGGTCAAGTTGAAAACCGCGATAGTCCACGGAATCTCAGGATTTGTTTTTTGAACCGGTTGCTGAATATCTAAATGGTCAAATACAGTGATAGCGGTGGGTATATCGTAAAGAGAGATGCCTTTGCTGATATTTGCAGCAACCTCAATATTCTTCATCTCATTTAGTATAAACTTTCCGAAATTATCCTCTTTGATACAATCCTGCGGTTGTGCAAACACCTGTGTGCAAAAGCTCAATAATATTACTGTCAGTATGGATATATTAATTTTGCGCTTGATAGTTTCTTTTCCGTTGAACATGTGATTTTCCTCTCTTCCATTTCCCACAGGGTAAGGTGCTTCTAATTAAACTCATATAAAATATAGAGAGTAATCCTAGGCCGGGCAAATCGGCTTGTGAGCAGAATCGGATTCTTTTGCTTTTGTCCGATATAAACGGGAGAAAATATATTAGTAGAACTGTTTTTTTTGTTTCTCGAATGTTTATTTTGGCCCGGGGCATAACGGTGTTGTTACACTCGAATTCAGAGTAAAAATTCGATTGTGTACGGCATTCAGCCAGCATCATCTGGAAGCCTGGAATATTTTCACCGCTTCTCAGGAAGAAATAAAACTGCAATAAAAGCCTGAAAAAGGCAGTTTTTTAAGTCTCAGACACACAGGAAAAAAAATTTAATTTTTTTAAAACAATGCTTGCTAAGTTGCCGTATATAGTACATAATGTATTAATGGTATTAATACAATTTTCTGAGTAGTGAGTTTTAAGAATATGAAAAAAGTGATTAGACAAGAGGAAACAGCCTAATGCCTTTGTGGATACAAATACTGCCCGGTTCGGATGAGCCTATTTATGTTCAGGTTACCGAGCAGATAAGTGAAGCTATCGCCAGGGGCCAACTGGCAAGCGGCGATAAGCTGCCCGCGGTAAGAAAACTTGCATCGGAATTAGTGATTAATCCCAATACAGTTGCCAGAGCTTACAGCCGGTTAGAGCAGGCCGGGTTGGTTACTACCAAAACCGGCTCCGGCACATTTGTCAGCGACCCGAAGATGCGCAGAAGTGATGCCGCAGATATCAATATGCTTGCCGAGAGAATGGATACACTTATTACCAGAGGTTTGAACCTGGGGATGGGAGAGCAGGACTTGATAAGGCTGTTTGAGAGCAGACTAACGAAATTCAGTAAGAAATCAAATAAGCGGAAAGAAGAGAAATGAGTGAGATAGTATTAGAGACAGAAGGCCTTACGAAATATTACGGCGACAGTCTTGCGGTTGACCATTTAGACCTGGAAATACCTCGCGGCTGTATCTGCGGATTTGTCGGCCGTAACGGGGCGGGAAAAACAACCGCAATCAAACTAATGTTAGGTTTGTTAGAACCCACTGCGGGCTCATCAAGATTATTAGGCTGTGACTCGTCGGCGCTGACGCCAGCGATTCGTCAGCGCATAGGTTACGTAACGGAAGGTCACAGGCTGTTTCGCTGGATGAGTATCGCCGGATTAGAAAAATTTCAACGGGCATTTTTTCCAAAGCAGTGGGATGACAAGTTTTTTACCGATATGATCGAATACTTCGACCTGCCGAAAAAGAAAAAGATAAAACACCTTTCGAACGGCCAGCGGGCACAGGTCTCGCTGGCCCTTGCCCTGGCCCCGAATCCTGAGCTGCTGATAATGGATGACCCGACACTCGGACTTGATGCAGCAATAAGACGCCAGTTTTTGGAGGGGATGATTGGACTTATTATGCGTGAAGGGCGGACTGTTCTTTTCTCCAGTCATATTCTCGGTGACGTTGAAAGGGTCTCCGAGAGGATAGTGGTTATCGACAAAGGTATATTAAGGGCATACTGCTCCCTTGAACAGTTCCAGGAAGCGGTTAAGAAAGTGATTTTCACCTTCGCCGATTCCGTTCCCAACGAAGTCAATATCGACGGGCTTTTGCACTGCAAACGTATAGAAAAACAGCTTGAGCTGACATTAGTCGGTACTGATGATGAACAAATCGCTGAATGGGCCAAGTCGGCCGGAGCGGAAAATCATACAATCGTTAAAATGAGCCTGGAAGACCAGTTCATCGAATTTACCGCCCCAGCCAATCAGAAGAGATTATTCAAGTGGGAGGAAAGATAAAATGAGATTCTCATCGCTGTTGCACAAAGAATTTCGTGAATGTCTGCCATGGATGCTTTTAGCTGCTATTTTATTTGTTGCTGTTACGAGTGTTCTTTTCCAGACAGAGACTTACAGCGAAAACAATAGCTATCGATTTTCGCGTTTATCACCGGGCACTGTCATAAGTAGTTATAAAATTACTTTTTATCCAGCAATGAGTGAAACCGGCCCGTGGCTGTTTTTTTTATCTATCGGGCTCGGCCTTGCCTTAGGTGTTCGACAATTCTGGATACCTAATTTCACAGGGACATGGCCTTTTTTACTCCATCGCTCGGTTAGCAGAAACACAATACTTGCCGCCAAGCTAACTGCGGCATCGATAGCTTTTGCATGCTCTATAGTTCCTATATGGGTCGGCATTTATTGGTACGCCACTCGACCGGAGGTCTTCGCAGTACCACCAACGTTCAGATTTTTCATTGAGGGATGGATTTTCATAACGCTTGGACTTGTGACTTATCTGGGAGCCGGACTATCGGGTCTTAGTACTGCCAAATGGTACACAACAAAGATATTCGGCCTTGCATTCGCAAGCCTTATCATTATTACGACATTTTCGCAACGTTCACTTGTCTGGGTTTTGACGTTGATAGCTGTAAGTGCTGCTATCCTACTTTCACGAATTTTTGACACATTCCTGAGAAGAGAATTTTAATCGGGGCATAATAAAATGAAACTAAAAATCAAATTACAATATATCGCGACGCCGGCAAAAATCTTTATGGCGGTTCTTGTCATCCTGTGTTTATTGTCGATACTGCAGGGTATTTGTATTGAAATAGAACGAACATATGCCCGCGCCAAAAGATTAACAGCCAAAGAAAAACCCGAAGCAGAACTTAGTCAAGAAGAAAGACGACAAGACAGAATAAGAAGCTCCTCAAAAGAGTTTTTAGCTGATGGTACTATTCACTTAATTTCCAGATTGGAACGTACATCCGGCCAGAGAAATCAGTCTGAGAAAGTGCAGATATATGATGTCAACGATAAATTGCTCTGGGAAGGTCCAAGGGATAAAAAACCTTATGAGTACCTTTTCTGGGACAGGCAATTCCAAGTCTCCAGGGATGCCTTCACACAGCAGGATTTGAAGCGAACACAAATGATTACACCCGGCTTTTCTCGATATATTGAGATACCTGTCAGCTCAGATAGTAAAATCGAGCAGATTTGGCGTTATCATCCTGCCGCACAGTACTTCAAAGGTTACGATATGAGAGGCGAAACAATCGGTTATGTCGGCTCGAATGGTTTTACAGAATCAAAATCCGAAGTAAAACCGCTCGGAGAATTCAGGCAATTTACGGCATGGTGCCCGGTTGATTCATACAATCCGATACTGCTTTTACAAACGCAAAAAAGTATCTATCAAATCAATTTCGAAAAACAAGAAGTAGAACTGATTTTTGAAAGTACCGATTCAGATATTCGAAGAGTGAACCTGTTTGCCTGGATAGATGCTAAATCGGATGATAAAGAATATGCTGACCCAAACAAGTACCGACCATTGCTTCACTGCGAAACAAGAGATGGCAAGCATCATCTGATATTAAGGGAGCCTAAACAACAATTGAGTCTCAACCTTCGCCGTCCATCGGTTTCGGTTGTTGCCACGAAGCAGGATATTTTCGTACGTAATATAGGCAGCGACATGCCGCCTCTACCGGATATTAACAGCTCACAACAGCTTGTTGATAAATGGGTGCAGGAAGTCCAGAAAAAATCATGGAACATGTGGACCGAGCTTTACAAAGTAAAAAATAACGGTGAACTTGAATTGGTGAATAGTTATAAATATGTCAGACCTCCCCTATCCGAGCCTGTGGCCAAAGCCAGAGATCCCCGGCCGGTAGTTCAACGGTATGTATGTCAATTCTCCCCTCCGTTGTATGATTTAATCATACGTTATTTTGGTGAAAGATTTTGGTCCGGGTCTTATCTATATCAGAATCGGGGTGATTTCTTTTATGATTTATTGAAGGTTATACTGGAAATTAGGCCGTATGATGGCATCATAAACCGGATATTAAGTGTCATTATGATGGGTTTTGTGTTTTGGCACGGCTGGTCGCGACGAACCTCGTGGGCCAGATTTATCTTTTGGCTGATTTTTACCGGACTGTTCAATATAGCCGGGCTATTAACGTATCTGGCCCTTAATCACACTGCTGTTATCAAATGCCCTGTTTGCGGTAAACTCCGAGGATTGACTCAGGTTGATTGTGTGCGATGCCAAGGGCAATTACCCGCCCCTGAACGGGGAAAACTCGACCTGATATTCAGCGCTTAAGCAATATATCAACAAGAATTTCCTGATTTCTATGCTGCTGCGAGAGCAATTTCCGGTATTTCATCGTATGCAGGCTGTTCTCTCATCAAATATGCCATAAAATACTGCTATATGGAGTACAAAAAGCCTCTTCATGAGGCTGAAAAAGCTTTTTTGCACAGGAATTCAACAACAACGTTTACAAAAATCAACATTACTCTAACTATTGTATAATACTATCGTTATAAAAAGCGTTAAAGCATGCGCAAATCAGAGACGTTGCTTTTCGTCAACATGCAGTTTTAACCCCTATAAAGGCTTTTTTTAGGAAAAAAGAAACAAAACTTAAGGTTAACATAGAAGGTACGTTTTTGGGGCTGTTTTTAAGGGTAAGCATCAAAATCAGGCTAAAATCGCTTTTAATTCGTTTGGGTACAAGCTTTGCTATATCTATAAAAACAGGGGGCTATGGGGGTTCCCTATCACAGGGTGTAGAAACGAAGTTTTTTTGAGGAGAACAGTGTGATGGACGAATCAAACCTGGAAGACAAACTTAATGAATTAGTCAAGGAATTCGGAGAAACAGCTAACCCCCAACATACAAAGCTTGCGAAGCTTGCCAAACAGGCACAGGCAAACCGTAAGAAGCTTGAAAAGAGCATTAATAGTTTGCAGGAATCGCTTGATTACCTGCGTGTATGTATCAAATACCAGGTCTTCGACCTTGAAGCTACTCGCCGAGAAAACACATACCTCAGAAAATTGCTTGAGGACAACAATCAATAAGGCGAAAAGCGTAAAATACAAGTAAGGTAAAAAACTCATATCATCAATCTTGACAGAGGGGGTAAATTCTATCTTGAGAGGTATCGGGCAGATTTTTCGTCTTTGTTCGCAACAAAAAACGGGCAGTTTTTAACCGAAGCCGGACAATGTCAATATCAGCCTAAAAAATGAGGATTGGCAAGTCTGAGCAAATCCGCTGCAGAAATACATGTGTTAACATTGATAGCGGTGATGGATTTGGCAGTTAAGTTTACATGTACATTCTCATGGACCGCCCGTCAGCTTTCATTGTAAAGCACCTCAGAGGCTCGTGAGACGGCTAACTTACATTGCCCCCCCAATTTTATAGACAAAACGAAGGCATTTCTTTTAATTTTAGGAGCCTAAATGATATTATGACCGACACACGATAGACTATGATAAGGAAGCCTGGGCCGTCTCCGAATCCGCAGGAGGAGTAGATAAAAAATCAACCTGGTAATGTTGATTTAATGAAATTGCGGAAAGCATGGGGAAACTTAGGATACGAACCTTAGAAACGGTTTCATAACTCAATTTCCGCTGTGAACGGCCGTAATTTTCTCTCAGCATTTACAGCATAATTCGGTGAAAATGCATTAAAGTCGGCTGCCATCCTTACCGATAAAAAGCCCGATAAGTTTCAGAAGTGGCAAGAGGTCTGAGGCGACTCTGACGCAATTTAACCGGAGAATATGACACGGTATGGAAAACGAGCAATTCAAAATTATTGACTTGATCGAACAGATTTGCTCTGAGAAAGGTTTCTGCCCCGAGCCAATGCGTGTCGCCCGTGACATTATGAATACTAACATTAAGACACTCACCCTCGACCATACTGTCAATCAATGCCTACAGTTTATGAAAGGTTGCAGGATCCGTCATGCTCCTGTAGTTGACCTTCCATACGAAGGAGAGACAAAGCC
>JADHXY010000017.1 GCA_016782755.1 Phycisphaerae bacterium
TATGACCGAATTTTGCTTCATCGACTTTTTCGACGAGCATCAATGGACCCGAAATTTCTTTTACTGTCTGATATTCTTTAAGCATCCGTAACTCCTATTTGACGGCATTTTTTATGCGGTCGGGGTAGTTTGCAAACCTTTTAACTGTTCATCAATTTTATTTCTGATATCTGAAATTTTAGCCAACTCCTCCTGAGGGATATATTTGGCCCTCGCTATATCTTCTCTTACGGCAAGCTTGAATATGTCGGCTGTATCTGCGCCCGTTTTAATGGCTTCGAGCGATTTCTGGTGGAAGTAAAGGATGTCTTTGAGCATTTCGTACTGCTTATCCAGCTCGGTAAAAGTGTCAACCGCATGGAAAGCGTTCTGGTGGAGGTAGTCTTCACGGATGGACTTACTTGTCTCAAGCGAGAGCCTGTCTTCGGGAGAAAGGGCCTCGGCACCGACGAGCCTTACTATCTCGAGCAGGTTAGATTCACGCTCGAGCAGCGTCATTGCATCGACGATCTGCTGATCCATAGCAATGCCCTTGTCCTTATCCTCGAAGCAATCCTTGAGGTATTGTTTATAGAACGAATAACTTGTCAGCCAGTCAATGGCCGGGAAGTGACGCTGCTGGGCGAGTCTTGCCTGTAGAGACCAGAAGACCTTTACAACATGAAGCGTAGCCTGGACGACGGAATCAGAGAGGTCACCGCCGGGAGGGCTTACTGCACCGATTATCGAAAGCGTACCTTCTCGCTTGGGACTGCCGAGAGTTTCAACGCGTCCGGATCTTTCGTAGAAAGAGGCGATCCTTGCACCGAGATATGCGGGGTAGCCTTCTTCGGCTGGCATTTCTTCGAGCCTTGTTGAAATTTCTCTCATAGCTTCTGCCCATCGGCTTGTACTGTCTGCCATAAGAGCAACCGAACATCCCATATCGCGGAAATATTCAGCGATTGTTATGCCTGTATAAACCGAAGCCTCACGAGCTGCTACCGGCATATTTGAAGTATTGGCAATCAACACCGAGCGTTTCATCAAAGGCTCACCTGAACGAGGGTCTTTTAATTCCGGGAACTCGGTAAGTACGTCTGTCATCTCGTTTCCGCGTTCGCCACAGCCGACATAAACGACGATATCGGCATCGACCCATTTTGCTAATTGGTGCTGAACAACGGTTTTACCAGTTCCGAACGGGCCGGGGACACAAGCTGTGCCGCCCTTTGCGATGGGGAAGAATGTATCAATAACACGCTGACCGGTAACAAGTATCTTATCAGGAGAAAGTCTTCTGCTTGAGGGTCTCGGGGTTCTTACCGGCCATTTCTGCATCATCTGGAGATTTGTCTCTTTGCCACCGTTTGCGACAACGACACCAATGACATCAACAACCGTAAAGTCGCCTTCCTTAATATTCTTGATAGTGCCGTTAATGCCGACAGGAACCATTATCTTATGTGTAAGGAGTGTCGTTTCCTGAACCTCACCTATGATGTTGCCTGGCTGAACCTTGTCACCATCTTTGACGGTTGGTTTGAAGTGCCACTTTTTATCTCTGTTCAAACTGGGCATTTCCGTGCCTCGTCCCATGAAAGCACCTTCGGCATTATAAAGGTCTTCGAGCGGTCTCTGGATTCCGTCATAAATGCTTTCGATCAGACCGGGGCCAAGCTCAACGCTAAGCTGTTCTTCGGTATCAACAACCAGTTCGCCCGGGCCGACACCGCTGGTTTCTTCATAAACCTGTATCGAGGCGAAATCGCCATCAAGCTCAACTATCTCGCCGATAAGGTTTGCTTTACCGACTCTTACCACGTCGTACATTCTGGCGCCTGTCATTCCTTCGGCCTGAACTACCGGGCCGGCGACTTTTACGACCTTGCCTTGTCTTTTTTCAGTCATTATCAAAACCTTTACCTAATTGTTTTGCAAAATATTAATACCAGTAGCCAATTTAAGTGCCTGTCCAAGCGATTGGGTAGCATAGCCCTGTGATTCTGTAGTAAACGGCACAACGATAACGCATGGAGTAGCGTTTTTGGCCCGCTGGACGAAAACCTGGTCTGCAATTTTTGCCACGTTTTCGGCAACGACTATCAGAACATATTTTTTTTCGAGAATGTCCTGAGCGTTTTTAATTATTTCCTGCTCGTCGCCGGATACAGCAAAAGTATCCAGACCCAGAGCCGCAAAAGGCATAACGAAATCTGAACTGCCTAAAGCCGCTACATTGTTTTTTGTTTCTTGCGTCATTTTTATAAACCTAAACTGTCGATTATAAGCTGCTTGTCGAGCTGATTAATTTTAGCAGTAAGTATAAGCCGGAGATTTCTGATTTCAGCTTCTTTCAAAAGTAAATAAGCAATTACGGGCTGAGGGCCGGCTGCAAGTTGGCTGGTAGATTTTAAGTATCCGGCCAGGTGTTTGTCGCAATTGCTCTGGAGTTTCAAAAAAGATTTTTTCGCTGCAAGGTAATGAATGCCCGACTCGATAACGTGAAAATACGGCGTAGCATAAAACAGCGGGGCTATTGCATCATACGAAAGGTCTATGCAGTGTTTTAATCTGTCGAATTCGATATAACCACCGTGCAGGAAGACATTACGCTGGTCAGAATCGGTAAATTTAAGACGCAGCATGGTTCGGATATTCGTCAAGTCGACCTTCATGCGGAAAAATTCGAGTATGAAGGTACTGCCAAGTTTTTCAGCTACTTTCATGCCGTGCACGACTTCATAACGGTCAATTGCGTGGTCAATCCGGCGAATGTCCTTATCCTGATAGTAGGCAAGTACCGCATCCTCAATAGCTTCACGCATATGCATTGGCAGCGGCTCATAATTTTCCTCTTCAAGTACATGCTCGAAAAGCTCTGCCTCAACACAACCATCATTATTGTAATCTGTACCGATCGGCTTATCGGCAAGCTTTCGTCTGAGTGCGAGCCTGAGATTGGTAAAATCTTCCCTTGCCAGGATAAAGTCGGCGATAGGTTTTTCTACAAGAGACTTGAAGAGATTTCTTGCCTCGGTTCTCTTATCGAGAAGCATCTGACTTACCTGCTCGAACGCCCTGTCCGAAGGGGAAATTGCGTACTCTGTCGAAGAGAGCATCTCAGCGGCTTGATCGTAATCGGGAGCATTTGCCATATTCAGCAAAGTAACTCTCGTTAGCATATCTTCAAGAGATTTTACCCTTGCGGTGGCAAAAGCGTAATCCCAATCCTCCTCGCCGGGGGGTGGATAGGTGGTAAAATGAAACTGGATTTTGTTATATAACTCTTCCATTTAATTTCCAAAAAGTTCCTTTGCCAGTTCGATCTGCAAATCAATTCTCGCCTGTTCGAACATCACGTCAAGAGAGACATTTGTGCTTATATTGCCCTTGGAGAGGATGAATCCGGCACCAATTTGAGCTTTTTCGTTGGAAAGCTTTAGGTTTCCCTTGCCTTCGAGCTGTTTATTGACGCTTTCGATAAGTGGCTGATCAATCCTTTTTTCGTTTGTGTCAATGATGACCTCTTCGCTGCCGGTCTCAACGGCTTTTAATAAAAGCTTTGTGATAAGATCACGGTACTGTTCATCGCTGAGTTTTAGAATACGTTCACTGGCGTTGTCGAAAACTTTTTTAAGTATAGCGATTTTTTCGGCAAGCATATCTTTTGCGTTCTGCATACGAGCAGCTGCAAGGAAGTGTTCCTTTGTCTCCTTAGCCGCGGTCTGGGCAAGGGCATCGGTCTGCTTATCGAAATCAGCAAGTTCGGCATCGAGCTGTGATTGGTGAGCAGCTATAGTCTTGTCGGATTCTTTCTTTATCTCGTCAGCCTGATTCTGGGCATCAGAGAGTATTTTTGATACTACCTGTTCAGCATCCATATTATTACCTGTATTTTAAGCTCGGAAAAAAAGTTATAATCAGCCAATCTTGATTCCCATAATAAGTATCAGTAAACTAATGAGGAATCCAAGAATGGCATAAAACTCAACGAGAGCGGCGTAGAGAATACCGGCTTTGAAAACCATTTCGGGTCTCTTTGCGGCCATGAGGATACCTCCGACACATGTTTTGCCCTGATGGATTCCGCTGAACATACCAGCGATTCCTACCGGAAGGCACGCGAAAAATATGGAAAGTCCCTGCGGGATGGTCAAAGCTACGATCTCTCCGGCGAACATGCCGAGTATATTCATAACCATCAGGCCAATAACGAAGCCATAAATACCCTGTGTACTTGGCAGCACGACCAGAAGCATTGTAAGACCGTAACGTTCGGGTTTTTCGGTCAGGACACCTGTGGCACTCCTACCGGCAAGACCAAGTCCTATTGACGAGCCAATCCCGGCCATAAATGTTGCCACTGCTGCACCTGCCAGAGCCAAAGCCAATCCGTAATCCATTTTTTTATCCTTTCAGTTAGATTGTTTTTCACTTAACCATAATGTGTTTATAATTCTTTTTCAAAGGTTCGAATTCCTTGCCTCCACCCACAAAAAACTTCGGGAAGAACTCGACAAATTGAAGCCTGAGGCTGTGAACAAAGGAACTTAGAACCGACATTGCGATATTGAAAAGGTGTCCGCTAACAAACAGCAATGCTCCAAGTATATAACCAATTATCGGATTAGGCATATCCATAAGTAGTTTGACGAGGATATTAATAGCCATACCGAGTCCACCTGTAACCATTCCCAGTGCCATCAGCCTTGCGTAACTGAGCAGGTCACCGAAATAGAAAACGGTACTAAAGAGAGCAAAGACTCCGCCGCCGATTCTGCCGCCGATTCCTGATTTTCTTTCAGTAAACAGAAAGATCAGGACCGCTTGTGAGATAGAGAGCCATCCGAAAAATGTTGACAGGCCGACAGGTATCCTTTCGGCTTTGCTGAGCCCGAAGAGTATCAGAGAATTAAGGAATATAAACCAGGTCGCATGCTCGAAAATCGCGGTTGCATATTCCTTTTGCCGAAGATTGTTAAAAAACGCGATCAATATCCCGACCATTATCTGTAAATATCCCAGTCCTAAGGATACGCCGAAAAAGACCATCGGATTTTCCATTGGGTCGGTGAGCATGAGTTTGGTTCTAAACTGGTTGACGCCGTTATAAAGACCCTCATATTTTTGCGGAATGAGCGTCTGGAAAGCGTCACCGAACCAGCCTCCCGTCATCGCCCCAGCGGCAATGGTGATAGCTGAACATATAAAGAACATCCATATAATTTTTTTGTCGCCCTGAAACTTTCTTAACAGCCACCATGAGACAGCAATAAGCAGTATACCGTATCCGGCGTCCGTGAGGCAAATACCAAAAAACAATGCGAAAAACGGAGCCAAAAAGACCGTCGGGTCAACGTCAATATTGCTCGGCAGTCCGTAAAGTCTTGTTATTGTTTCAAATGGAGTGACAGCTTTGTTGTTGGCTATCTCTATCGGCGGCATCTCACCTTCAGCCGGTTCTATCTTGGCCAGACTCGTAGCCGAAAACTCCGATACCACTTTTTCAAGCCGGCGATAATCCTTTCTCTTTGCCCAGCCTTCGAGGACTACGGTTTGCTCGGTTGCAGGTGCGGTATTTTTTGTCACTTCCCTGTCGAGAAGATTCGAATAATGGTCGAAAAGAATTTGAAGACTTGAGTATTTTTGTGCTAACTGCTTAGTCTTTTCAAACTGCTCGGCAAGTTCTTTGTGAGCCTGGGTAAGTTTTTCCTTATTGTCTTCGATTATCTGTGAGACAGTGCCGGTCATCGATTCAAAATTCATCGCCTCAAATTCGGCTGCCCGCAGTATTTTTTGCAAATCGGTCAGGTTTTCATTAAGGCAAACGATAAGACATGCGATTCCGCTGGAGCTTTTACTGACCTTTTCAATCGCTGCCCCAAATTCGGCGGCTTGCTTAGATACCTGGTCAAATTTCTGTGCAGGTATCAAGCCGGTAACACTTGCGGCGCGGGTGAGGCCTTTTAGTTCTTCGACCGGGCCAGAGAGGTCTTTCCACGGCTCTAAGGTCTCGATAGTGCCGTTGTAATTTTCTATATCGTTTTGCAGCTTATCTATCGCCGACTGGACATTTTGGGATTGATCAAGAACCGCAAGCAATGACTTATCGGCTACGATAGACTCGTAGCTGCTTTTTTCGATAACCATTTTCGGTGCCAGCAAGCTGGTTGTGGATTTTGCAAAATCTTTCAGGAAGGTAAGAGCGTTAGCGAGCCGGTTAACAAGTTCTTCGGTCTCCCTTGGCTTTTGCGATTCTACATGCAGCTCGGGGAATTCCTTGCTGACAATAGCCTGCTCGGCATTTAGGACCTGGCAGATACCGCTTGCCTGCAACGCATCAAGAAGGCTAGCTGCCTCCGAGCGATGACTGACGATCATAACTTTCTGCATTTGAGCAATGGCCATGGTTACCCTTTTATATAATTGACGATCTTTTCAACAGCGTTATCAATCTTCGAAGATGCTGCATTGCGTAAGTCTTCTCTTTGGCTTTTTGCATCGGCTTTGAGCTTTTCTACATCGGCCTGTGCCTGCTGTTTCGCCTGTGCAACTGCTTGCTCTATAGCATCTCTTCTTTGTTGCTGAGCCTGTTCGAGGCTTTGGCGTTTTTGCTGCTGAAACTTCTCTTCGTCACTTACCACGCTAGATTTAGCGTCAGTAACCATCTGCTGAGCTTTTGCTTCAGTTTCTTTGATCTTTTTTATTAATTCCATACTAACCTGCTTTCTCCGAACCGTAGATATACGAAAAGCCGAAAATACCCTATCTGAAAAGATTATTCAACCGTTAATCGGAAAAAATCTAAAGATTAAAAAAACACAATCGAAAATTTATTGAATTTGACCCGAGGATTGAAGGATCAATTTTTTGCAGATTCGGCTACGGCTTGAGCGATTTTTTTATGCACATCCCTGTCGAGCATATCCGGCAGCAAATCACCTTCAGCGGCAAGTGATGCAGCGGTTTTTGCAGCCGCTAATTGCATTTTCGGTGTAATTTGCGGTGCGTTTGCATCGAGAGCACCACGGAAAATACCAGGATAAACCAGAGCATTGTTGCAATCCCTGCCGTCGGCTGTGATCGCCGCACCAGCTTCGGCGGCATCTTCCTTAGTTATCTCGCCGACCGGGTTGCTCAATGGGAACACGATCGAGTCTTTAGCCATTGAAGCTACCATTTCTTTTGTAACCATATTCGGTCTGGCAACGCCAACGAAGATATCCTTGCCCTCGAAGCCCTGTGCGAATGGGGTTTGCTGGTTCTGCTTATTTGTAATTTCGGCAAGCTGCTGCTTGTAGGGGTTCATTTTTTCAGTTCTTCCGCGATATATCGGCCCGGTAGAATCGTAAACGACGACATCGCCAATGCCGTATTCAACCAGTATCTTGCTAATCGCGATACCAGCGGCACCTGCGCCTAACATTATAACTTTGCAATCCTGCGGATTTCTGCCGGTTTGCTTCATAGCATTGATCAATGCCGCAAGAACAACCGTAGCCGTTCCGTGCTGGTCGTCATGGAATACGGGAATGTTCAATTTTTCCCTGAGTGCCTCTTCGATTTCGAAACACTGCGGAGCCGCAACATCTTCGAGCTGTATCGCTCCGAAGCTCGGGGCGATAGTCATCACGGTATCAATGAATTTTTTGGTATCCTTTGTATCGACAAGAATCGGGATGGCGCTGATATTGGCAAACTCTGCAAAAATAGCGGCTTTGCCCTCCATTACCGGCAAAGATGGCACGACTCCTATATCGCCAAGGCCCAGGACGGCTGTCCCGTTTGTAATTATGGCCACAGTATTGCATAAAGTGGTAAGCTCTTTTGCCGATTGGGGATTTTTTACTATTTCTTCACAGGATTGCGCCACGCCCGGAGTATAGACCATTCGCAGGTCAGTAAGGGTCTTTATCGGCACCCTGCTGACAACATCGATCACGCCTTTGCGATGAATTTCGAGTATTTCGTTAACCTTTTTTATGATTTCTACGCCCTCAAGGGCATTTACTGACTTCTCGATCCGGTCAAGCTGTCCCTTGTCTTTGAGGTACACAGTTATATCGCGAATTTGGTAATCATCTTCAACGCAAACAAGCTTTATGTCGCCGATATTGCCGCCGGCAGTTCCTATCAGTTCGCTCACCTTTGCCAGCATCCCCGGTTTATCAAGAATCCTGCACCGAAGGGTGAAAATCTCATTTGCACTGTAACGCTGCTGCCAGCTCGTACCTTTCATACCATCCATAATATAGCCAACCTAAGAAAATTGAAAATTATAACGAAAACCGAAAAAATGATTATAATGAAAAAAAAATGCTTTTCTAACAAAAAATGTTTATTCCCCAAAAGCGGCTTCCATTATCGTGTCAAAATCGGGTGCATCGCCCTGCCATGTTTCGACCACAACCCCATCGATAAGCAGTACAACCAGCGGAGTTTCGAAAATCCATTTTTTCTCATCTGACATTTTTCCAGTCAATGCAGGTGTATCCTCCGGGACGATATCGTGTCCATCGGGGGCGAAAGGCGGGACATAAATAAAAACAAATCTCAAGCCCTGATCGGTTCCCATATCCCTTGCCAGCTGGTCATAGACCGGAATAGCCTCCTGACAATTCGGGCAATCATAGTGATATAGCAGAACGATCTGTATACCGTCGGTGAGCTGATCGGCGATATCAATATATTCGAGCATAGGCCACAGCGGCTGTTCGACAACTTCAGGTTTTATTGGCGATGAAGGCTGGGGGGTAATAACTTCAATCGCTGCTGTATCATTTGGAGTTATAACGCCCTGTTGGGAGTTTTCAGCAATATTCGGCTCAATAACCGAAGGGCTTTTAACCGGCTGAGGCTCTGTTATCCACTGCTCAGGCCGCAGAACTTCGTATTTGTCAGTTTTATCCGGCGGCCTATTGAATACCAACAGCCCAACTATAGCTGGCAGCAAAATAAACGTAGGTATAGCAACACCGAAGAAGTGCTTTGCACTCGGCCATGGCGGCGGCAGGAGTTTACAGCCGACAGGCCTGAAAACCAAAAGCCCGATGACTACCGGAACGTCAATAGCAAAAAGAGTTATCCAGGGATTCACTTCTACGGTGCCGAAACATCCGCAGCTGGCTGCACCTATGAGAACTTTATGTGCTGTAGCAGCTATGAAAACAGTATATCCTGAAACTGCCAGCAGCCAGCCCGCTTTTCTGAAAAGCCCGCACAAAAGCCATATACCAAGCCCTATCTCTAACGGAATCTGCATCACAAAGAAAAACCACGATTCCCAAAAGGTCTTGCTTATAATGGGCTCTGCAAGCAGCTGATGTATCTTCAACACAGCCGCGACGATGAGTATCATCCCCGCAACTACCATAATGGCAATATTGGCCTTTTTGCGAAAATTCTTCATTTTAAAGTTTTATCCGTCAACTCCGATTTTGTTCTTTAAAAAATTTAATTCCGAAATTCTAACAAAATTAGCACATTTAATCCACTCATAGTTTTATAACGATTATACTTGACAAAAACGCATTAATGTGGGACAATGCGATTTGTTTAGAGGAATGAGGTTTACGATGTATTTAATCGTCAAAAAAGACGGGGGAATCGTACTCGAAAATAATTTCGATCAGCAGACTATCCACATCGGAAGACACCCCGAAAGCCTAATAGTATTAGCCGACAAAAGGGTTTCAAGGCACCATGCGACGATATACACTACAACCGAAAACCAATGGATACTCGAAGACCTCGATTCCGTCAACAAAACTTACCTCAACGGCGAGCCGATCAAGAAAAGCCCCCTCAAAAGCGGTGATATAATAAAGATAGCTGATTACGAGATAGAAGCTAACCTTGAAAAAAAGTTACAGCCGGAAGATATCCAGCCCAAAACCAATGCTGAGATAAAACAAGCCGAGGCTGAAGACCTTGAAGACACTATAATAACAACTTCGAAAAGGCAGCAAACAATAATCAGGAAAATACAGGATACCCACGCCCCCGAAATCAAGCTGCACCCTAAAAGAATAAAAGACTTTGTAGATGCTACAGAGATGATATGCAAATCGAACGGTATTGACGAAATATTGCATACCCTGCTGAACATCGCCTCCAAGCAATTCAACCCCTGGCACTGCTGGATCGCATTGCGAAACGCACCGCACGGGCCGATGACATGCCATTCCGGCAGAAAAAGGAACGGCACCATAATTGAAATAACAAAGCTTACTTTCAAAGAAAAAATAGAAGAGGCCATAGAATCAGGCCATTTAGTCCTCGTCCCTCGCTTCGCCTACAACACCAGAGACACCGAACACTTACAGTCAATAATGATAGTACCGGTTTGCGGCAAGGGCGGCTGCTTCGGGGTAATATACATGGACAACGACCCCGCACACACAGCATACGACCTAAGCGACCTAGACTACCTCATGCTCCTCGCAATACACACATCTGTAGTCCTGGAAAATTTTTAAAAAACACCTCCACTGAGTTGCACTTATGAGTTGAACCCGCTAAAACTTATAACGAGTCACTAATCAAAGGAAAGTTTTACTCCACCGGAAGAAGTTCTTTTTATATCGCTCTTTCTGCCTTTCAACTTTTCCCGCTCAACTTCCTTGCTTCGGCAGATCAAACCCTCAGAAAGCTTGGACAATTCTCCCTCAATAATCGTTGCGAATGAAATTTTCGGCATTACTTTGTCAACCTTTATCCTTGCAACAAATATCTCAGTTGTGCCTAACGACTCCTGTGTATCAAAGTCGATTATTTCTTTGCCTTCGCTGAAAACGTCTAAAAGCAATCCTTTCACAATTTTTTTACCGCCCTGATTGATGACAATCTGCCCATTTTCATTAACGGTTGCAATACGTATCGGGTATAGCCTGTCAATAATAGTCTTTACAACCTCATTCGCTGCTTTGGCGACAAGATTGTCTGCCAACTCTCTATAATCCAGATTTTCAGGTTTCCAATCCTTAACCAGTTTTTTTACATCACTGGTCTCTTCAAGCCGAATATTGACGGTGTCTGCCAGCTTAACCTGCATTGTCGGAGCGACTATTAAGCGGTAATCAAAAACAAAATCGGCGTTGTATTCTCTTACAGTAACTCCGAGGGTGTCTGATGTTCTTTCTTTTACATCGAGTCTTGCCTCGGAGATAGTTCCCACTATCATATAATCGGCCCCGAGCACCTTACTGAGCTTAGCCTTTTCTTCTACCGAAGAATCGGCCAGAACCATAATATCTCTGTTATGCGCAAATTCTTGAATATATTCCCTGTCTAATACCGAAAACTTATTTGTCTCGGAAATGCCGACACTCAGTTTCTGTGCCATTTTAGCTGACATCTGGTCGGGCGGCATAACATAATTGCCAAATCGATAACCTTTTTTGAGTACTTTTAACGGCATTACAGCAAGTTTCAAACGCTTTGTCTGCTCGGGGCTTTCGTAATCGTAAACCCAAACCTTAAGCGTAACTTCGTAAGTGCCATCTTCCAGTTTTTTCTCGTTTAACACTTCATAGGTCTTTACCAACCCCGCGATCTGGGTCTTCAGGACAGAGCCTTCCGTTTGGACAGATACCGCATCGAACCCAACCTTCTTCCCTGCATCATCCTTTTTGTAGTCAACGTCAGCCGTAGCCGAGCTGTAGCCGAATTCATAATCGCCAGAGCTGATCTGGACACCCTGTACCTGTGCGACTGCATCTGCAAGTGCTCTTTTAATTGCTTTATCCCGGTTGATACCCTGGCCTTTGGTCTCACGAACTACCGTTTTAGTAGCCGAGAAAGCAACCGAACTTATCAACACCACCATGAGCAAAAGAGTATAAATCTTTTTCATTTTTTACCCCGCTTAATAAAGTTCATAATTCATCACCGAATACTAACAGCTAATCACTACCACGCTACCGACTTATTACTACCTCTTTTAGCGATAAGACTTTCTTTCTGCCAGAATCTCAGTCCTGTTGTCATATCAGTAACCTTAAGCTGAAAATAGTATTCCACTTGTTGCTGACTTTTACTATAACCTACATTTCTTTGAATAATCTTGCCGGATATACTCAGCTCCGGAGCTATCAGTGTACCTTTGGCGGCAACAGTTTCCTGATCGAATTCGTCACTCAATCCGGAATCCCTTAGATCTTGTCTTGCCTGTAAAACCATTTTGTCAGGAGCACCACTCCCTCCAACCGCCGAAGTCATCACAACCTGTCCACTGTTCAAAAGCTCTTCTTCAATCTTGGCCATCAACTGGTCTGTATTGATTCTCTGCATCGTATCATTGACAATTCGGCCTGTTGCTACGACATATCTGCCGCCGCCTTCTTTTTTCATCGCACCCGAACCCAGCATAGATTGTACCATCTCGCTGGCAGCCTGATCAAAATCACGGTAATCGAGTCCCATAACAGCCCCGCCCTGATCGTTAATTATGTCAACGTTCGTGGGCCCTTGCTGGCAGCCGGCAAACAAAACACTAATTAATACTAATACAATTGTTAATATTTTTGCTTTCATAATTTACTCCCACTTTTTCGTATTCATTCTAAAATTCACAGCTTCCTGCCTTGGCGCAATCACCTTTATAGCAAAAGGTGATTTTCCAGCTGCTGATGTCCGCATCCAGACACTTGTTCTGTTTTGAAGTACAAGTCCATCGGCATCAAGCCACTCTACCTTGTACCTGAACCGCCTGACATCGTATGAACGATTGAATCCATTAACATGAAGCTCCAGAAGGCCTGTTGCGTTTCGCTTCATAACAGCCTTCTCGATATCAATTCCTTCGCCAGCCAATACGCTAAAAGCATATGCCACAGGGCGTGTTACGACATTATCGATCAGATTGTCGCTTTTGACCCCTTCTCCCAAATGGATTCTTGAGTCCTGCTGCTCATTACAACCTGCAAACGCAAGTACAATGGCAAAAAGTAAAATATTGGTAATTGTTTTCATTTTTTCCCTATCTATCTAACTAAAAAGAAAGATTATTTTAAAAAGTTATAACGTCACATACAGGCACAGCCAGGCTGGTAGGTATCTTCACATAGACAATAGCATTATTGCATTTTTCAATATCGATGTCAAGCGGCATCCCGCCTGGTGCGGTAATCTCCAATTTACCATCTGCCGGCTTCTCGAACCTTGCGACCTGAAAATCTTTCGGAAGAACCGTCCATATCCTCACATCAGCCGCTGTCGTAACAAAGCTGTATGCCGCCACAAAGACCGAAGCTAAGGACGCTGCGGAAGAATTGTTTTCCGACAAGGCATACTGAGCCACTGCTTTAGCTGTTGTCGATATTATAGCTCGTGTCAAAATTGCGCTAAAATTCTTGCTAAACTCGGTTTGTACGATTCTGTCAATACTTGCAACCTGAGATGTTTTATAACTTTTACCATTTGCCCTAACGACAAGATATGGAAAAGCTGCGTCTCTAAACTCCAATTTCGGCAGGGCAATACCGACGTATTTGATTTTACTGGTTGCGATAAATAAAGGCAGATCAAGCCTGAATTCGCTTTTCACAGGTCCGAGTCCGTTCTCAAAGATCAGCCATACGGTATTTGTAAGACGACCTCCGCTTCCGTTAAGAATCTCTTCGGTAACAGCGAGGTCTTCGATAATATACTCGTTATCTTGAACCATTCCGCACGATTCTTTGAGCAAATCCACTGCCTTGGCATGATCGCCGACCAGGTTAAAATATAAAGCCGCCATGTACGTTGCAAAAGGATTCACAAAATCAGGATAGGCTTCAAAATCATACAGATTGGGATACTTTTCCAACAGCAGCTCTTGCGTTTTCGGATTTTCAACATTTGATTTTGAAAGCTGACTTTTGTTGTTTTCTTGATTCAACTCTGCCTTTAGTTTTTTTATTTCTTCGTTGAATTTTATTTTTGCTCGCCTTTGTCTATCAAGAGCACGATTAAACTCGACTCTCGCAAAATCCATATTGTCTTTTGACATGAAATTGAGTGCCTTATAGACATTGACCATGACCCCGTCATACTCGTCACCTTTATAAGGAGCTACATTGTCGTTAACAAGAACCGACCCAACAGCATCTCCTAATTTGCCCTTCTCATCAAAAAACTTGAGCATCTCCTCGGATTTGTCGAAATATTCTGTGCTTTTCTCATAATTTTTACGGATTCTTTCCACTGCTCCAAGCTGCAAAGTCCAAAGTAAATCTTCTCCCCGGGGTTCGGGCTTATTACTTATCTTTGTTTCGCCAAAAAGCACGCAGTCGTTATAATCAGAAGAAATGAAATAGTTGTTAAATTGGCTCAATTGGCTCTTAGGAGCATTACAGCCGCTAAAAAAAAGAAGACCACAGGACAATACCCACACCCACACCGACACAAATGTTCTCAACAAAACACTCCTACCCATATCATGCCCTGATTAAAACTCATCCAAAGTTTCTTAATATCCTCTAATCGCATCAATTATATTAATCCAAAAGGAATAGTCAACGAAATTCATTAATGAATATTTTTTCTGCCGACTCGTTGTGGCTTGCACTCAGTCGCGGATCAGTTACAATCCGCCACCTTTACTTCTTATCCATTACCTCTACCGGGTGGCTTTGCAGAGTAACCGCACCAATATACCCCAACACAGTGAACAGTAGCAGGGCACAATCACGAATCAGTGTAGAATAATTTATAATTCCATTAGACGCCATCCCAAAGCAGCCGCAACTTATCTCAAGTCCATGGTATAATGCCGAGCCGATTACAAACGTGAACATCAAAGTCATACCCGCACTTACCAAAAACGCACCGCTAACAAATACGCCTGCAATTAAACATATCCCAACCAATATCTCCAGCCACGGAAGTGTCATCGCAATAAACATGCCTAATTTCGCCCCGACAAGCTCATAGTCGTATACGCTGGAGAGAAAATCATACGGCTGACGTATCTTGGGCAAACTGGCCCACAAGAAAACACAGCCAATAACAATCCTTGTAAAGAATAAGAGCACAGAAATAATCTGTTTCGTTTTTTTTCTATTGAATTTCATGTTTAAAAACCTTTATTTTTCTTCTTTCGCCTTCCATTCGTTCCAGCCGCCTTTGAATATAGACAGATTTGAAAAACCGTCCGAATTCAGTTTGATCGCTAATTTATTGGCAAACTTACAGCCGGCACTCTGACAATAAACAACAACATGGGCATTTTTATCAATTCCGCCCAACGCCGCACTGCGACCTTTATCGCAGATATCGACCGGAACGTTTATAGCACCATCGATATGCCCGGCTTTGAAGTCACGACCTAACCTGGCATCGATAAACACGGTATCAGTATTTAGTAGTTTACTGACCGCCTGCTCTCTTATCTTAGGAATGAAACTATCTAAGTGAGACTGTTCTATCGAAGCGGTTGCATTGGCATGTGCCAAAAAGCCCTCATCACTAATAAAATGATAAATCATTCCGCACAGCAATGCCAAAATCCCAAATCCCGCCGCTTGCACTATCGACAGCCCGAATAACTTACTTCGGGAATTAACTAACGTCATCAACGGCAATCGCTGCCTTGCCCAATGCAAAATCAAAATAACGGCTATCCCGACCGCCATAAACAGCAGAAGCCGCCTTCTCGCAGGAGCGAAAACAACCCCAAGATCAATAGGCTCAGCCGATACTATCAAACCCGTCCCATCCCAGCGCGGCGACAACTCATGAAACGGCACTAACCTTACCGGTTCCGGCACATTAAACAACTTTGCCAGCCCATTCTCTGTCCCTAAGAACAACTCAAAATGGTCATAATCCTTACTCTCCGCAGACGACTTGACATGTAAAATAATTGGATGCAGAGACTCCTCCAGTACTCGGCTGTCCAACTTTGCCACTGACTCGGCATACATCCCATTATCTTCGACAGCCTTTTTGAGTTCAGCTAACGAACTTCCCTTTCGTGAACCGAGATATTCCGGTTTGACTAATTCGCGAAAGTCCACCTCTTTACCGGCTAATTTCATCGCCGTATAAACACAATACAAGCCGCAGTAGGGCTGACGCAATTTCGGCTTCACAGTTTCAGCTTCTGCAACCTCTTTTTGCGCCTGCCCAACAGCCGACAGATTGCCGCTCGAAATCAATACAATAATACAGACAAGCAGCAGAAAGAAATTAGCCGATTGTACATTTGACCGATATTTATGCGTAGTCATATTCTTTTCCCCATTATTTACGGTTGTCTTTTAGAGTCGCTGTCATTGGCATCAGGCTCTGCCAGGGTCTTTGCGTATTCATTATCAATTTTTGCGTAAGTTACCTTTATGCCGTTTTTTGTTATCTCCTTGATCTGCATGATGTAGTTCTGTTCGCCTCTTGAAACAATGAATGTGTAAGGCAGTTTTGCTTTGTCCGGTAACTTATAGAACCTGCACCACTGGCTTTCAGCAAGAACCATCGGTTTCTGAGCACTACTTTTAATCGGCAATATCACCGCATCCCGAACCGCCACAACAGAACCATTCCAGCCGATATCCCCTTTACCGAGCAATGACAGGTACTTGTGTGCCTTCTCATTATCAAGCCCATCAGCATAAATCAGCTTCGCAGCCACAAAATCAAATATAAACGGATTCCCCCCTTTTAAAGCCGCATTAGCATCCGGGATAAATACATCATTGCCATCGGGAATAGAAATCTCTGCTACGGCAAGATTATTAACATCAGAACCTTCCCTCTCAGCCGCAACCTCCGCAGCCATCCTGTCAAGCTCCGCAATAACAAGTTTATCGATATTAGGTATCAACTCACCATCCTGCCATCTATATTTAATGCCTTTGACGCCAAGAATAACAGTTCTTGCGCCATTGCGTACATAGTCAATATCGAATGAGCCAAGAGCATCATGATCCGGATTAAGTACGAACTCTGTTCGCTTGATATGGTGGTTCGTTTTTAGGTAAGAACCCTTTGCTCGCTTTATGTGTAAGCCGTAATCTGCCTCCATCGGAACCCATATACCCTCTATTTTCTCGAAACGAACATCCCTTAGATATGTAAGCAAGCTGATCTCATTTTCATTGCCATATTCAACACCTTCTCCTCCCCTGAAAATTCTCGCCTTGGCAATATTATAACCATGTTCAGGATCTATCCAGATTTTATATTCGCTGTCTTTTGATTTAGCCTTTATCACATAGCATTGGGAACCGTTTATTTCTTCTGTATCCTTCTGCACAAATATTGAGTCAACTTCTTTGAGTTCCTCATCTATCAGCTTTAAAGGACCTCGCTGCTGAGAATTATGAAACCCACCTCTTAAAATATGATCACGCGAAGTTCTAATAACGATATCACTAATCGTAAAATTGATTTTACTGGGCTCACGTCCATCGTCTATAATTAGCCAGTCTTTTTCTGCCCCCTTACTCGAAAACATATATTGATAATGTTTTTTACCATCCCACAAGTGACTCGTATAGATAGGGCTTGCTTCTGCCTCTGATTTGCTATGGGCCCTCAATGGCATGTTTTCGTCCCAAAACTTTTCGCTTTGATAATGCCTGTCTCCGTCTGAGCGTATCTTGCCAAAGTAGCCTCCTTTGTAAATATTGCGTTTGCCAAGAGTCCTGTAGTTGGCTAAAAACTTCCTGCCGTCGCCATGAACTTCTTCTTCATATTTTAAGGTAAAAGATTTCAACTTTTCCCTGTTCTGAGTGTATTTTTCTAACAGCTCAGCGGCGGTCGGCTGTTGGGCTGCTGAAAGTTGCAGAGGCACAAGAGCTGTTATAAAAACCAATACATATTTATACATTTTAGTTCCCTTCCAAATATTCTTCAATAATAATTATGTTTGAGATAAGGAAGACCCTGCAACAGCAGCAGTCAACCTTATCTCAAATTTAAATACAAAATCAACGACCTGATCGCTTATGAGCATTCGCCATTATATGTTGCACTGCATTCCGGAGTTCCATTACAAGGCTGATCATCACCAGGCCCACACCACCCGTCACCTTCTGGGTCGTTATAACAAGCCATCATCGTGCCGCCTGGAAAACAACCTTCATACGCTTCACAAGGTTCTTCTTCGAGTTCGGAACAGCAGGTTCCTCCCGTTGTTGGTACCCAGCCACCCATAAGCGAGTTTGCACCCGTTGCACTTGGTGCTGCGCCAAGCCATAAGGTCATAGCTCCTAATAATAGGGCACATACAAACGAAATTCTTGAAAAACTTAAAACTTTCATAATAAACTTCCCTTCCGGAGATAATTATCTCCTATACAATTAACAAGTCAACTAAAAAAACAAAATAAACAAAACCTTTTTTACAATTATTTGCCCATTGGTACCACCTCCTTTCGCAAATCAAAAAACCAACCACACATTCGAGAAAGAAATCTCACGTCTCTACGTACACAATGAAGAAAATCCCACCAAACATCAATTAAAAGAATAGTAAATGTTTCGCTAACAATCTGTCCTATAACCTATAGCGAAGCCGAGAAAGGATTTGTTGAATTGTTTTTAAGAAAAAAATGTCCCCCGACAATTCTATTTCATAACTACCATCAGAAAAACTTCCTGAAATAGCCCGCAGCTTCTATTTCGCATAGTTGTGCAACCCGGGGAAAATGTTGGTAGATAGATTTACCCAGAGCAGCGTTAGTAGAATCGCCACAAATCCCAAAATTGCCACGCTGCTGTTGATGCGGGCATACCTTTTGCCGAACATATACCGGAAGTGAAAATACCCTGCATATACCAACCACGATGCCAACGACCACAATTCCTTTGGGTCCCATCCCCAATAGTCGCCCCAGGCGAGCTTGCCCCACCAGCTCCCTATGATCAGACCTAAAGTAAGAAGCGGAAATCCAAGACAAATCATTCTGTACGTACCGTCTTCATAGTCAATGAGGTTTTTCCCTGTGCTGCCAGTTCTGGCTTTGAGTTGAAAAAACGCCTGTACTGTCGCCTTAGCCATTATTACATAAGACATCAAATATGCAGCTACATGTGGTATGAACAGGCAACTCTGTAAAGCCGGCGGCAGTTTTTGCGGCTCGGCACTAAATACGAAACCAACCGGAAACAGCAAGATCATTCCGATCAACATGTCCACGGCCTCGCGGCCAACGCCAAGAAAACGCCGGCAAAATATTGACAACGGATAGATCAGCATCGTCATACTCAAAAACACTTCGAAGAGATTCTGGAAAGGGACGTGAGCGGTATCGTACCATCGATAGCCAAATACAATTGCCGCAATTGTAAATCCAAACAGGTATAAGCGATGCCCCATTTTTTTCTTGCCGAGTACGATTGCCAGAAATGCAAATAGATAACCCGCCATAATCAGATAGATAAGCAAGCCGAGAAATGTCCACTTAATTGCCATTGGAATAATGCCTCATTTGATTTTTTTTAATATACCCAACTATATGCCTGAACCAAAATTGCCACAACACACCCAGACAAAGCAACCAATATCCAACATATACCGTATATAAACCCGAATCGGATACTACTGCCAAAATCGTGTATTTCTCCTTATTCAGATCATAGGAATGCTGGTAAAAATGATATCCGCCGTAATGCAGTGGATAGTTTACTTCAATGGTTTTACTTGATACCTCTTTCCCATCTTTAATAACTGTCACGTCACTGAAGTAATCGCGTATCAGTCTTTGTTCCTCGTAATATTTTATACGAAAATCATTTAGTTTTATACTGAAGGGCAACGGGGCTAACTTTTCAAGATCGTTCGTAAGTACATTATTTTGTGAATGTCCCTCATAAATAACAATATAGCCATGCGGTATTTTATCTATATCCAAAAGATGTTTGGCAAGCCGATGTCCTGCTTCTGAGCCCCACATACTGCCGGCAAGTATGAGCAAACAACCTGCATGAATTATAAGCAATGCCGGTTTGCGAAGCAAACGTGAAAATTCAAAGAACCCAACTACCAACAGGACTACCAAACTGTACCAGTAGAGCCCAAGTGGAATCGAGTTGAAAAACAACTTTGCTTTCCGGGCTCCACAAAAGGCTTCAAAAACAGACAATATCACAAGCAATCCTATTGCCGACAAGACTGTCCACATTATACCGCGATTAAATTTCATTGTTTTATTCCAGAAATCTTAACCCCAATCGCAACATATCCTTTTACGCCAAAAAACTTCTGTGTGCGTCGGATAGTCCGGCAGGAGAATGTTTATGATGTTATTAAATATAGTCGGAAAAAGGAAGCTATTTGCCGTCAGGGAAAATAAATTTCGAGCCAAAAACCCGCGTTTTTGCTATTACCCGATAGCTCTGGGCATAGCTAAATCATTCAAGGTAAAAACCTTATGGCCTATATTTCCGGCCTGTTCGGCGATTTGCGAACTTAGTTTGCTTATGAAAATCTGAAGATGCGCCGCTAACTGTTTAACACCTCACTAAGTGCAGTTTTTTTATTTAAAAAACAATTCAACAAATCCTGTCTCAGCTTCGCTATAGATTAAAAGGAGTCTATTAGCGAAATTTTTATGCTTACATACACATACAAAGCGAAGAATATCGGCGGTAATGAGTTTTCGGGGCAGATGCAAGGGGCAAGCCGCCGTGAGGTTATTGTCGCCTTAAAACAAAAAGGTTTCTATATCCTCGCCATTGAGCCTTTAAGCAAAGCCTCTGCACTTTTCGCATCGAATACACAATTTGGTAAAGGCATCAGCGTCAAAGACAAAGCCGTTTTCACTCATCAGCTGGCTATACTTCTCAAAGCCGGAATGAAGCTCACCACAGCCCTTAAGACATTGTCCACACAAACAAAAAACAAGAACCTCAGAGCCGTCATTTCTCAAATCAATAATGACATAGAGCAATCATGCTCGCTTTCGGAGGCTATGGCCAAACATTCAAAAGTATTTTCAAGAACATATACCGCTATCATCGAAGCCGCTGAACATACCGGCAGTATGTCCGAGACGCTATTCGTATTAGACCAGCAATTAAAAAAACAAGCTTCCGTGAACTCAAGGATAGTATCGGCTTTGATATACCCCGCATTTCTGCTTGCAGTGAGCATCCTGGTGATAGCGGTACTTATGGGATTTGTAATACCAAAATTCATCGAACTTTTTGTAAACGCAAACCAGTCACTGCCTGCTCCAACGAAAATACTCATGGTCATGACAGGTATAATAAAAAAATACTGGTGGTCGATACTGCTGATACTATCTGCCGCCGGTGCCATCTTAGCTTCTGCAAGGAAAAACAAGAAATTCAGAATCATTTTTGATTCGCTAACCCTCAACTTGCCCATGGCCGGAAAAATAATCAGAAAAATACAAACCGCGCGTTTCTCAAGAACCCTCGGCTCTCTATTGAAAGGAGGCGTACTGATATTAAAAGCAGTTGACACCGCAAAAGGTGCCACAAACAATACCGCTTTCAGAACCCACATTTCTGCTATCGAAGAAAAGATCACGAAAGGATACACCATGGCTAATGCCATGAAAGAGCAGGAATATTTCGGCGAAATGACCGTGAGCATGGTTGCCGTGGGCGAAGAAACCGCGATGCTGCCGGAGATGCTGCTGGAAATTGCTGAAATGTACGACAATGAAAGCGAAAACGCGATAAATTCAATAACAACCCTTCTAGGGCCGTTAATGATACTGATTTTAGGATTACTCATCGGCTTTGTGGTGCTCGCAATACTCATGCCGATTTTTGAAACAAGTACAATAGTTGGTTAAAGGAGAAAAATGAACATGAAAAAAACATTATCTAAAAAAACTAACCGTGCCTTCACCCTTATAGAACTTCTTCTGGTCATTACGATCATAAGCGTTCTCGCAGCCGTGGTAGTGCCAAGATTTTTCGGCAGAAGCCGCGAAGCACGAGTCGTTGCGGCAAGGCAAACAATTGTGGGAACTTTCGGGATAGCACTCGACCTTTTCGAGCAGGACACCGGCAAATACCCCGCTAAAGATGAAGCCCTGGATGCATTGGTTAGAGACCCGCAAATCCAAAACTGGCGGGGACCATATCTGAAAACAACGATGGTACCGCTCGATCCATGGGGAAACGAGTATAAATATAGCTACCCAAGCGAACTGACAAATTCAGAATTCTTATATGACATTATCTCCGCAGGGCCGGATACTGTTTTCGGAAATGAGGACGACGTAACAAATCATGACGAACCGAGGGACGAAAATCGATAAGTAAAAGTAAACTTACTGTTATGATTTCGAGGCCTTTTCACCCTGCTCAGCCGCCCCTGATTTCACCTCTGCAATAGGAATAGATTGTTCGTTCTGCTGCGAAATATTGATCTCGGCCTCTTGCTTTTTATCTGGGACCTCAATTATCGGAATCGAAAGCTCCTCTTTTTGAGTCTGCTCTTGATCATCCTGCATTAGGGCCGATGCCGCAATTATAGCCTCACTTACAGCCTGCTCAGCCGGCACATCCGTTACGGCCTTAACGTAATAATTTCCCGATTCCTCATCATGATCGACATGTATCAGCTTTTCACGAATCAACTCCAGCATACCAAGAAACATGCCTATCATCACATGCCGGTTTTTCTGGCCCTCAAAAATCCTCTCAAAACTCATCGGCCCATCGCTTTGCAAACGAGAAAGCACTTCTATCTGGTAAAAATCGATCGGCGTATCGTCCGCTATATGGCTGATATCCATATACTTTCCGGTAGCGGACATCAGGGCGTCAAAAGTCTCTAAAAGATCCCATACGCTCACATTTTCCATATCCATTTCAGGCTCAGATTCCGGCTTGAGATTTTTCAGGATCGTATCCGGCCTTGCGGTTCGCATCATCTGCTGCTCGGCTGTATCTGCAAGAATATTAGCGGCATCTTTATATTTCTTATATTCAAGAAGCTGTCGAATCAGTTCGGCTCTACCATCGAGAGGCTCGCCATCCTGCTCTTGGTCAGATTCCGAAGGCGGCAGAAGCATAGCCGACTTGATCTGCATCAGCGTAGCTGCCATAACCAGAAAATCGCCCGCAATATCAATATCAAACCTCTTGAGCGACTCAAGAGACTCTAAATATTGGTTAGCAATCTTGGTAATGCTAATATCATAGATATCGACCTCTTCCTTGCGAATAAGATACAAAAGCAGATCCATCGGGCCTGAATAAACATCAAGATTTACACGATATTCGCTCAAATTAATCCTCCTTTTGTTCTTGGTCTTTCAGAACCTCAAGTGCAGCGGCTTTATCCTTTTCAAAAACCAATAATTCCGCCTTTGCAATACCGCAAATCGAATATACATTGGCTGTATTAGAACCGCTTACCATAGCTTTTATGCCGGCTGATTCCAAATGCTGCTTTGCAATATCGGCATCGATATAGCTGTCGTATTTAACAATAGTAACGATTTTTTCTGTCATAATTATCTTCCCAGACCAACGGCATATCGCACCTTAGAAAGTGTCTTAGCCGCAACCGCCCTGGCTCTTTCGGCACCATCAGCCAAAACCTTCCGCACATAATCGGTATCCTCTTGCAGTTCGGCTCGTTTGGCTCTGTAAGGCCCGAAATACTCGATTACTTTCCCGACAAGAGCCTTTTTTGCCTCGCCATAACCCATGCCTCCCTCAAGATATCGCCTCTGCCAATCAGCTATTTCGTCTTTATCGCAGAAGAGTTTGAGCAGGGCAAAAATACTGCATCTCGAAGGATTCTTAGGCTCTTCGACCGGCGTCGAATCGGTAACAATTCGCATAATTTTTTTCTTTACGCTTTTTTCAGACTCGAAAAGCTCAATCGTATTATCATAACTTTTGCTCATCTTCCTGCCGTCAATACCTACAACCACAGCAACAGAGTCTATTATATGCTCCTTTGGCAGAACAAGTATCTCGCCATAGGAGTTATTAAATCGCTGGGCGATATCACGAGTAACTTCAATATGCTGTTTCTGGTCTGCACCAACTGGCACAAGTTCGCTATCGAATATCAGAATATCAGCGGCCTGCAGAACAGGATAAGCAAAAAGACCGTGATTGGCACTCATGCCCTGCGCCACTTTATCCTTATAGCTTGTGCATCTCTGCAGCAGGCCCATAGGAGTTATACAAGACAAAAGCCAGCAAAGCTCGGTTACCTCAGGGACATCCGACTGTCGCCAGAAAACCGTCTTTTCCGGATCAAGCCCCAATGCAAGATAATCCATCGCCACATCGAGAGTACGAGAGGCGATATCCTCAGCCGAAGGGTTACTGGTCAGGGCATGATAATCGGCAATAAAATAAAATCCATCATGCTCTTTTTGCAATTCAAGGTGCTGACGCATAGCACCAAAGAAATTTCCTATATGAAGCCGACCTGACGGCTGAATACCTGATAATACTCTCACAACTTACTCCTGACTTAAAAATGTAAATACAGATAAGACCGTATACAATACCCATCTGAAGCACTGTTGTCAAGGTTTTTAGACCGATAATAGGTCTAATCTGTACTAAAATGCCCCGCATAAGAATAATTAATTTCAAATCTTCCCTCACAGCCTAAAATAAACCGGCTGTACCGTCGGAGGTTTCGAGATTATCGAATTAAAGCTCTTTTTTTAGTTTACCGCAGGTTAAAATTGCTGGTATAATGGCGTTTTTGAAATTTTTAGATTAAAAGGAAAAACTGTCGTTAATTAACACGGTTTTTTTTGGTTTATTATGGCAGAGACAAAAAAAACAGATGAAAAAAAGGTCAACGTCAAAAAATCCTTTTTGACAGTAGGGCCGACTCTCCATTACAGCCACCAAAACGTTATTCGCTGCTGGCTGCTGGCGCTGCTGACTTATGGTCTGGTTGCCTTTTTCTGGACAAAGATCATCAACGGCCAATTCTGGTCGCCAAACATTGAAGTATTAAAAAACCTCTCTCTGTGGAAACTCGGAGATTTGACAATAAGCGGCGTAAGTATCTTTGAATACCCGTGGCACATACTCGTATTAGGGCTGCTAATGGGAATACTTGCAATTATACCGGTCATTGCTGCGCTGTTGATGTCTTTTAGCCATAGCCTGCCATTTATACTAATCGCTGCTTTTGTCGCGAATCTTCCGGGTCTGGCGGCAAGCCTTTTGATTGGCTGCTTCGCGGTTGCATGCAGGCCGCTGCGTTTTCGCTCAAGATTTATCGCCCTCGCCCTTTGCACCGCTCCGATGCTGATATACTGGCTGGTATTTGGAAGTATCGAAAAACTCGACCCACTAAGGTGGGGCTTTGCTTTTTCGCCATGGATCACGGCATGGCTGGTGGGGCTTGGTATCGCGGCGATAATAATCATAATTGGCCATTTCAACCGGTACAGACCCGGTTTGATATGGATAACAACCTTCATTTTCCTCATTATCACTACGTTTATATTCGAGGTAACCATAGGATTTGATGAGCTTGATTATCAGCTTTATGTCGCTAAAAACAACCCTGAACAGATCGCCGAATTTCACGACCACAGTATCAGCCCCGCATTGCAAAAAACAATTTCGGATGAAAATATAAAAAGCTATCTCAGGGAAGCATATTTTTTCCCGCTGGAACCAAACGAGCTAAGAGTCGCCCTTAAAAAATCTATTCAGGAAAAACTTACTAACGACCGATGGCCAAGCTGGCTGGCAATCACTGATGAATTGAAATATCAGCAAAAAAAACAATATCTGCTGCAACAATACGACCATTTTATAAAACTCCGACCCTCAAGTAAGAGAATGCCGATCGCACTTTATTATAAGGCCCTTCTTAGTGATTTTAGTCCGGATATTAAACTCATTGAAAAACAAGAAGTATTGCATTTCTATAGCGACTATCCGCATGAAATGAACCTCGAATCGTGGCATCGTTTGTATAAGGAATATCCCCAAACCCCAGAATCAATACCTGCAAGGCTAAGGTACGCAAGGCACTTAGCTGGCCAGGGACGACTGGAGAAAGCACGGCAGATGCTGCATGAAGCTCTGCAGATGGCCGCGGAGAGGCTTGGGGGGCTAAAGGAGAAAAAAGAGATTACACAACAAGACAATGAAAAAAATTCAACCATCTTCAAATCTCCTGCTGAATCTGTCATCAGTGAATTTGATCTTCTCGAACTCAAAAGAGAACTTAACGAACTGATCACCCTTATCAGTCAGCAAAATTATACACAGGACGAACAATCACAGAGAAGACTGGCGGTATTCGTTATGCTGAATCCGCACTCGAAGAACTACTGTCACCAACTCGATGATCTCAGCGAAAAGCTTGAAGACAACGATCCGCTTGCAGATAATGTCATGCTCGCAAATGCTATGATGATCGAACGAGACGCAGAAAAAGTAAATCAGTTATCAAAAATTCATGAAAAATTCTCCGGCTCAGACGCTGCTGTCCAGGCGTTATACGAACTGTCTCGACTAAGGATAGAGCTATGGCAGAAATGCCAGAAAAATGATACCGAAAAAAAGAACCAGCTTCTGGCGGTTGCAAAAAATAAACTAAAGGAATTTATAAACCTTTATCCCGAAAGTTTCTATACCCAGGAGGCTCGAAAAAAATTGAACGACCTTCCGGGAAGCGATTAAGAAAAGGAGCAAAATGTCAGCAAACACAGCCGTGATTATTTGTGCAGCCGGTTCGAGTTCGAGATTTGGTGCTAAGAAGAAAAAAACATTTTTCGAAATTAACAA
>JADHXY010000112.1 GCA_016782755.1 Phycisphaerae bacterium
CCGATATTCAAATTTCCTCTTAGCGCCTAAATACTTCTCAGTTACCACGGTAACATCGACCTGCTGACCTGGCTTAACACTGCCGTCAGAAACATTAACTGACCATATCCGGCTGGCTATATCTTTTGCCTCAATTCTAAAATCGAATTCAAGCCGCTTGATCTTCAACCTTCTATAAGGATTGCTCATCAGCATTGCAACCGCCGATGAACTCTCGCTTACCATTTCTCCCAGACCGACAATCGTTGAAATATTTTCATACCTTATCGGCTCAAATCCCTCAACATCTATCACAACGCTATACTCAACACTGTTATCAGGCGGCAAACTACCCTTCATCAGCCCCGCACCACTCACCGCTGCACCAAGTATCATCGGCGTATATATCTCATTATTCGCTATCTGACAGTTATAAACTCGAACCTCCGAATCATTATACCGATCCACCTTTATCACCAACTCTATCATCTCCGGCTCAACACCTACCCTGCCATAAACCGCCGTCGCCTCATCTGCCGTCAACGTCCCTACCACTTCCAAAGGACTGCCGAACTTGAATGAACCAAATAAATGCGACACAACAGTATGAATAGTACCCGTAGCCATAGGAAAATTCACCGCCCCGTAGCCCATAAAGCTATGACCGAAACCATAAACCTTATCACCTACAACCTCCGTTACCGTACCCATCACAGCCATCGATATATCGCCTGTCACCAAAGGCACAGCCAAAGACGATCCCCTCTCAAGCTTCACTTCGCCGCCCTGCTCAATCTTACTGCCAACTCCGGAGCCTGCAATTGCTTCAAAACCAAGCCCCCTCATCTGCCTGCCAAAATCGCCCATTACCTCCTCGGGCAAGCCGGAAACAAACAATGGACATGACAACTTCTTCATCCCGCCCGCAAATTCAGGCTCACTCACCCGCACACCGCCCAAAATCTTCTTATAAGCCCTCCCAAAATCAACCGGCCTGCTATAATCAAAGCCAAATCCACCCTTATCCATAGTCTCGTAATTAACAACCTCACCTGCAACCAGCATCTCACCTATAGGAGTCACCCCATAAAGAGGATCCTTAGCTCCATCCCAACCAAAGGCCAAAGCCCCCGCCAAACGACCATCAATAAAAACCGGTGAACCGCTGCACCCATGAACAGTTCCACTGTGAATAAATCGCTCATCCGTACCTATTACCATTATCGCATTCCTGCCAGGACGATAATCGAGAACGACATCCACAACATCAAGCTCGAATTTTTCTATCTTCGTCCCCTCATAAACCGTCAGACAATAGCCCTTCATACCCCTTTTGATCTCATCGATACCGATATACCTGCTCTTATCAAGCTGACCGGCGTTAGCGATCAGCGAATTAAAACAAACAAACAAAACGAAAAAAGCAAATACCCTCTTCAATCTCATAACCTCTGACATCAAAATCCTTTCTATTGAATACTGCAATACTTTAACTAAGCACCGGATACGACTTGTCATTCCGCGACCCTTGTCATTCCCGCGACCCTTGTCATTCCCGCGACCCTTGTCATTCCGCGACCCTTGTCATTCCCGCATCCCTTGTCATTCCCGCGACCCTTGTCATTCCCGCGACCCTTGTCATTCCCGCGGAGGCGGGAATCCAGCCTAAATAGCATCCGCCGCAGAGCCTGCCCTGAGCGAAGCCGAACGGGCGGTTTCCTATCCTTTTTACACATGCCTATAGTGTTATTAAATATTTAACAAAATTTTAGTCGCCAAACACTATCATTGCAAGTTAAATAACTTTCTGATATAATCCCGCTTTTCATTAAGTAAACTTAAAACTTGTTAATTATTGTACGGAGAATAAAATGAAAGCCGAACATCGTCACGAACTAAAAACGAACGAACTGGCCCAATGGCTCGCTGACTTCCCGCAATGGCTGAAAAATAATGCCAAAATGGTCACATACATCAGCTTTGTTGTAATTGTTGTTGCTGCAGCATACTTTTACAAAACTTACACAAAAGACACGCTCGCTGTTCAGCAAAAAGAACAACTTACCTATTTAATTTCTACCTTAGGCCATGCAAGAGCAAGCGTAGTACAGGCTCAGGCAAAAGGGATGGATACATCATTCAATCTAATTCAAATCGCCAACAAGCTTCAGGATTTCGCAAAAACAGCAACTGACGACAAAATGGCGGCTCTGGCATATCTCAAAAGTGCTCAAGCCATAAGACAAGAACTTCAATATCGCCCTAAAACTGTCGACACCGAAGAACTCGCACTCCAAATAAACAATGCCAAAGGGGCTTATCAAAATGCTCTACAAAAGGCAAACGGCGACGCAACTCTAACCTCAGAAGCAAAATTAGGCATTGCACTTTGCCACGAAGACCTCTCTCTGTTCCCACAGGCACAAGCCATCTACAAAGAATTAACCCAAAACCCCGATTACAATGCTACAACCGCTGCTGCAAAAGCCAGAATCAGGCTTGAAACTTTCGCTCAATACAAAACAAAGCCTGTATTCGCGCCCGCACCCGAGCCATTGCAACAGGATACCGAACTGCAGGATTTCACATTCGACCTGCCCCAGGATGCCGAAATTTCCCCCAACGAGCCTGATATTACCGAATAATATATGCAAGACAAAGACCAAACAGAAAAAAATACCGATGGCACTTTGATTTTGAATGTTGGCAATGCGATACAGAATCGCAGAATCGATAAGTATCTTCACGGAAGATTCAGCAATTACAGCCGCGTAATGATCCAGAACATCATAAAAGCCGGCGGTGTCTCCGTTAACGGGCAAAAAGTAAAACAAAGTTTCCAGCTGACACCGGGAGATACGATCCAGATCACACTCCCCGAACTCCCCTCAAAAGAGATAATCCCGCAGGACATACCGCTTAACATCATCTATGAAGACGACGACATCATCGTAATTAACAAACAAGCAGACATAATAGTCCACCCAGCCAGAAATTATAAAAACGGCACGCTCGTAAACGCCCTCGTTTTCTACTCAGACAAACTATCCTCCGGCCTCGGAGAGTTCAGGCCCGGTATCGTACACCGACTCGACAAAAACACAACAGGTGTCATGGTCGTCACAAAAAACGATACCGCCCAATGGAAAATCGCAAAACAATTCCAGGACAGAACAACCAAAAAAACTTACATCGCAATTGTTCACGGCTGCCCACAACTCAATGCCGACTGCATCAACGCCCCACTCGGCGTACATAGAACCATACGCGAAAAATTCGCCGTAAGACCGGACACCGGCAAAGAATCCATCACATTCTACGAGGTACTCGAAGAATTCAACGGCTACTCATTACTAAAAGTCAGAATAAAAACAGGAAGAACCCACCAGATTCGAGTCCACCTCTCACACATAAAACACCCCGTCGTAGCCGATGACATGTACGGCGGTAAAGTAGTTTATCAATGGCAAATTAAAAACTCCCAGCCAGCACCCGAACAGCCGCTCATGCAAAGGGTAGCTCTTCACGCACATTCTCTCGAATTTATCCATCCCACAACCCAAAAACCCGTAAAATTCGAAGCTGACCTCCCCGATGATATGCAAAAATTCCTCGATATGCTCAGAAAATACAGAAAACTATAACAGCCACTCTCCTTGCAGCACCAAATAAAAACCCGCCTTCGTATTTAAACTTTACGGCAAAAAAACTTTCAAAAAAAAAAAAAACGGCTTCATGCATACACACAAAGCCGTTTCTAAACTCTATCTAATGATCGATATCAACCAATCAGTCTCATTATAGATTTATCTGGGTATCAGACCAGAACTCTGGCTCTCATTTACAAGATAAGCATCTTTACCATCTGCCGCAAGACCTACGCCGATACCATCTGATGCATCACCTGAGTCCTGAGGTACGTTCGATTCAACCTGGATAAACGCGTCATTTGAACCATCGGTTGAAGCATTCCAATACTTGTAGATATTGTCAAGGTTAACGCCACAGTTCGGAGTCTTTTCGAATGATACGTGAATATCGTTATAAAGAACATTCTGTCCTTCCCTCTGGTGAGCTGCTGCTACCTCTTTTTTATCTGTATCGCGATACTTGCCAGTATCATAATCCGCATCAGCAATATCATCGTCAAACAGATATACCTGGGCATTATCATCAATCCACGGGTTCCTGTCAGCGGCTATCGGACTTGTAGAAATAGACTGGCCGGTAACCCGCTTAGAGTCACCAAAAGGCAACTGATAAGCGTAGCTGCAATACTTGCCCGGTTGTGTACCAAAATCCCAGGCATCGCTGAGTTCGTCAAGATTATTCGTTTGTGAATCGATCTCAAATTCTTCTGTCCCGATATCTGCCTTACATACGAACAACTTCGTGGGTGAATCAGCCCATTTCACAAGCAGAAAAAAACATGAGCTTATCGTCATATCCTCATTTTGTCCAGGCGCATCATTGGCCTGCCAGGCATTACCAATATCACCGTTGGTATCCCAGTCCGCTCCAGCTTGACCTGATACAGGATACTGTTCGTCCCAGTCACCTGCATAAATCAGCATCGATTTACCGATACTCGACAGATTGGTGCCGCATACCAGGCGGTTGGCTATTGCCTTGACCTGGGCCAATGCCGGCATCAAAATGCCCATCAACAGAGCTATGATCGCAATTACGACCAGAAGCTCAACAAGTGTAAAACCTTTTTTCTTCATTGTCTGTTCTCCTTTAATTTTCGAGGTTTGCAAACCCAGCCGTCCTGGACTCACTATATCGTACAATTAATACGCTTCCCAAACTAAGCAAACCTCCTAAGTTATCATTTTAAAGCCCATATAAATGGCTGGATTGGGTAATCTAAAAATTACTGCAAATGATTTTTACCATCAAAGAACGAAAATAAACTCAAAATATCAAGCTGCATAAATAAAATAAATCGTCTTTTCAGGCAGGAGGGTTAAGATATGATAACAGAAAAAATATAATAAAAACTAAAATAAATATATAATATAAATACTCTAAAAAACCCTACTGCATAGTAACTATAATCTAACAACTTCGGTAACCTTTGTCAAATAAAAAATCGGCAATTTAAAGCATATTACTTGATTATTTCTTATTTTTGTTTAATATTTCCAAAAATCATCTGCCCATTTAGGAAAATTGTTTGAAAACCGCCAAAAAGGAGTGCTATTTGACCTGAAAAACCCCTTTCGGCATCAAAATGCTTATTTTTATCGAACTATAGGAATAATTTTACCATGCAAAAAGAATTTGAAAAAACAAAAAAAATCCTCGAAAAACACAACCAGAACCACATTCTCGACTATTATAAGCATTTAGACCCCTCCCAGCAAAAAAGCCTCCTCGAGCAAATTTCACAGCTCGACCTCGACCAGATCGATAAATGGATCAAAAAATACATAAAATCGGACGCACAAATTCACATCCCAGCCGACTTCGAACCTGCCCCATCATACCCCCACGAACCAAAAAACGATGATATGATGAAAAAATACAACGATGCCGTTAATTTAGGCAAAAAATTAATAGCTGATGGAAAAATCGCAGCCTTCGTTGTAGCCGGTGGCCAGGGTACAAGACTCGGATTCAACGGCCCAAAGGGAAATTTCCCCGCAAGCCCAATAAAAAACAAAACCCTTTTCCAGCTCTTTGCCGAATACATACTCGAAACAAACCGCAGATACAACACCTCATGCCCCTGGTACATCATGACCAGTCCCCTAAACTACCAGCAAACAAAACAAATCTTCCAGCAGAACAACTATTACGACCTCGATAGCAGCGATGTCTATATCTTCCAGCAAGGCACAAACCCCAACTTCAGCTTCGACGGCCAAATCCTCCTCACACAAAAGCACCAGCTCGCAACATCACCCGACGGCCACGGCGGCAGCCTCAAAGCCCTATACAAAAGCGGCGCCACAGAAGACATGAAAAAAAGAGGCGTCGAGATAATCAGTTACTGGCAGGTCGATAACCCTCTAATTAACATCTTCGACCCCCTCTATATCGGCCTACACGCACTTGACAATGCCGAAATGTCCAGCAAGGCACTGCTAAAAACCGGACCATTCGAAAAAGTCGGAAACTTCTGTCTCGTCGATGGCAAAGTCACCGTCATCGAATACAGCGACCTGCCCGACGAAACCGCACAAATGAAAAAAACCGACGACTCACTACTTTTCGAACTCGGCAGCATCGGAATACACATCATCAGCAGAACCTTTATCGAAAAACTCAATGCCCACGGTTTCGCCCTGCCGATGCACAAAGCCGTAAAAAAAATCCCACACCTCGACCAAAACGGCATAAAAGTCATCCCCACTAAACCAAACGGCATAAAACTCGAAAACTTCGTATTCGACGCCCTCCCGCTCGCCGAGCAGTCAATAATCCTCCAGACCTGCCGTGAACAGGAATTTGCACCCATCAAAAACGCTGCCGGCATCGACAGTGCCGAAACCTCAAGACAAATGCAAATCGAACGCTCTGCCGACTGGCTCGAATCTGCCGGAATAAATATACCCAGAAAAACCGATGGCTCCCCGGACTGCACCATCGAAATCGCTCCCTCATTTGCAATTTACAAAAATGACATAGCCGACAAAACAAACCAAATACCAAAAATAAACCCCAAAGACACCCTCTACCTCGAATAAATACAC
>JADHXY010000113.1 GCA_016782755.1 Phycisphaerae bacterium
GAGTTCCGAAGCGATGAAATTCGACAAATCAGCTGATGAGGTCAAGACTATATCGAACAATGATGGCACTCGGGACGGATTTAGATTGAACCGCCTGTTCGAAAGGTTCGACCCAAGCGGAACCGCTGATATTATTTTAGCTGCAAAGGGGAATTTGAACCGGCTTGACAAGTCAGAATTCAGCGGGAAAATATTCGCACACGGTTTAAAAATAACAGACAGCAAATTTCCGTATCAACTTGAGAATATGTGGGGGATAATTCATTTCAATAATGAAAAGATCGTTCTTGACGGTATTTCGGGTTTTCATGGGCAAAACAAGGTTGCCATTGACGGTCTAATAGACAATCCATTCAAAAAACCCAGCTATAATGTACGTTTTTTAAGCGATGGTTTAGCCCTTGATAAAGACCTTTACGAAGCCCTCAAACCCGAACATCAAAAACTCTGGGAGCACTTTTCACCTTCCGGCTCGGCGGCTATAGATTACAGGCTTATTCGCAACAAGGGCATAAAGGACTCGCGGCTTGATCTTACTCTTTTGGATGCGGATGCCGTATTTGATGAGTTTCCATATCGATTGACTAATATGACGGGCGAGCTTTTTTTTGACCGCAAAGGCGTGGAAATCAAGAATGTTACTTCCAATCGTGATGGTGAAACTATCTGCTTGAACGGCAGGATAGACAAGTCTGCATTGGCGAGAAAAAAATGGCACGTATCGGTGAATGCTGAAAATATCAATTTAGACAATGATTCTATTGAAGCTTTTCCCGAAGGATATCGAGATTCGCTGCGAGGATTTGTGAGTTCCGGCATTGATTTAATTGACAGCATAGATGGTGAACTATGGTACGAAAACAACGGCTCGCAACCTTTTTACGATCTTGTTTTCGCAAAAAGGAATGTTAATTTTACTGAGCCGGTTAAACAGTTAGCCGGCGAAAAAATCCCCTTTATCAAAGATAAAATAGACATAAACGGCAATGCCGATATTCAGCTGTCTTTGAGAAAGGACAGCGGCAGTGACCTTAATTATGGCGTAAAGGTAGATTTTCTCGGAAGCGATATTTCGCTTGATGCCCTGCCTTATAGGTTTAGTTCGGTAAACGGAACGGTCGGGTATAAGGACGGGCAGGTTAACTTTAGTGGTCTGAGAGGAGTGATAGCGGATAATATTGAGCTGAACGAACACCGTTCAAATTTTAATCTTGATGGCAGTTTTGGCTTAAACGATGGCGACATCATTGATACCGAAATAGACCTGTCAGTTTCTAATATACTTTTTGATCAACGGCTCAGGTCATTGTTGCCGGAAAAAATAAAGGGGTATTTTCAAGAGCTGAATCCATCCGGCTGTTTCGATATTGTTATTGATGACTTGAAGATAGCATCGGCAGCAAATCTTAGCCGCAATATAGATTTCACGGCTAAGATTAAAACCTATGACGTTGGCTTTGGCGGTTTTGAACATTTCAACAATATTAACGGAATGTTTGAGATCAATGCTTCCTTCGATAAAAACAGCCGGCTCAGCGAATGTGCGTGTGTGTTTTCGTTAGACGATATGAGCATTTTTAAAAGGCAGTTTAAGAATATCAAGGGCCATGGCGGCTATAACGCTGAAACAAAATCATGGACAGCAGAAAACATCTCGGGGCGGCTCGGTGAGGGGAAAGTTAATGCAAATTCTGTAGTAAGTTTGGACTCGGAAAAAGGGTTTGAATATGAATTAGAGGCGGGATTTGAGAAACTGGATTTTAATAACCATTTTGAACCTGCTGAAAATTCTTCTTTGAGTACACACACAAATGAATTAGGACTAATTTCAGGGCTTTTATCACTGTGCGGTTCAGCAGAAAATTTGACTCAATCAGGTCGGCTGACCCTTTATGCTCAAGATTTCAAGGCCGGGACGGCTTCGCCATTACACAGAATACTCAAAGCAATTAGTCTATCAGAGCCTTCTGATTTTATTTTCGACAAACTTTACCTGGACTCATATATCAAATCCGATTCTTTATACATACAGCAGATCGACCTTGGCGGCGATGGTGTTTCATTTACAGGCGATGGAAAGTTGGATTTAACTAACAACCAGTTAGACCTTGTCTTGAGCACGAGAGGCCGCAGATTCATTACCGACAAACCATCCGTTCTTGGGTCACTTGGCGATAACATCGGGCAAGCTGTTTTGAGAATGAAAATCAAAGGAGACCTGCTCGATCCCGTAATCACTACAGAAAAAATGCCTGTAGTAAAAGATACCCTTGGTTTATTCGGCTCATCATCGGTAAAAAATTAATCGGGCCAGTCGCCCTCAAAGACCTCAGTTGCACTGCCGGTCATATACACACAATTATCTGCCTCTAACCAATCGAGCATAAGAGCACCTCCGGGAAGGTTGGCTCGGCATTTCCTTTCGCAAAGGCCGTTCAAGAAGGCGGCTACGGCACATGCGCAGGCACCCGTTCCGCAGGCTAAAGTTATTCCGCTGCCTCTCTCCCAAGTACGCATTTTGAATTCGTTTCTGCTTAATACCTGGACAAAATGCACGTTTACCCTGTTTGGAAAAAATCGGTGCGTTTCAATCATCGGGCCGATAGTTTCGAGATCAATACCGTCAACATCATCGCAAAAGAAAACTGCATGTGGATTTCCCATCGAAACAGCTGAGAAATTCAACTTCTGTTCATTAATTGCTATTGGAACGTTTACCGCTGAATCTTCATCAAGGTCAACGGGGATTTCCCTGGGTGTTAATATCGGCTGACCCATATTGACGCATACCTCGGAAACCTTTGCGTCAACCCCGGTTTCAAGGCCGACTTTTAGCACCCCGTTGCCAGTCTCAATATCCAGAGAATGCTCGAACTGCTGGTCGCCGGACAGAGAAAATGTGCCTTTAGATTCGACTAATTTGTGGTCAAGTGTGTATTTTGCGACACATCGTAAGCCGTTGCCGCACATTTCAGCTTCTGAACCATCGGCATTGAATATCCGCATACGAACATCGGCCTTTTCTGAGGGGGTTATCAATATCAGACCGTCACTGCCGACCCCGAAATGGCGGTCGCTTATCTTCTGTGCTAACGAAGAAGGGTCTTTTATATCTTCCTTGAAACAATTTACGTAAACATAATCGTTGCCAAGGCCGTGCATCTTTGTAAATCTCATTGCATATCTCCTTTAAAATCTAATATACAATAAGAGATAAAAATGAAATGTCAAGCAAACGGTAGAACCGAAGGGATTAAGACACATCTGTATTTTATGACGAAGATCTAATTGTCAAGCTGAAAACTCTCGCTTCTTACTGTCAAGCTGGGCTTTTAGACGAGCCAATATAGATGAGTGCATCTGAGAGACCCTCGACTCAGAAAGGTCGAGCGTAAGGCCGATCTCTTTCATTGTCATTTCTTCATAATAATACAAAACGACGATGAGTTTTTCGGCACGGCTGAGGCCCTTGGTCAGCAGATTTTTAAGGTCGCCTTTCTGTGCCTCAACAAAAGGATCCTGGCTTCGCTGATCATGGACGATATCTATCTCACGAATACCATTTTCACCGTCATCATCATTTAAACTATTATTCAATGAAACAAGGCCGATAGCCTTGGCATCTTTCTGTAGACGCTCAAACTCATTTGGCGGCAAGTCAAGTGTCTGGGCTAATTCTTCTTCGGTAGGTTTTCTTCCGAGTTCCAGTTCGATCGCTTGAGTAGCCCTGGAAAGCTGGCTCGCTCGCGATCTTACAAGACGCGGCACCCAGTCCATATTACGCAGTTCATCCAGAATCGAGCCGCGAATACGCGGCGAACAGTATGTTTCAAACTTTACACCCCTGTCAGGGTCGAAAGCATTGATAGCGTCTATAAGTCCGAAAGTGCCGACACTTATAAGGTCATCAACCTCAACCTTGTCTGGTAGTTTGGTATGCAGACGATCCGCAATATATTTTACAATATGTTTATATTTTTTTATCAGAAGGTTCCGATAACAATCATCATGGGTAATGAAAAACTTTTCCCATATTTCTGAAACATCCGTTTTTTCTTTTGTTTTCACAGGATCCCTCCATAAATTGTTATGGATTTAAGCTATTTGCCGCAATAATTTCATCGATTTTCCATGAAAATAATTTCACTTTTATAATTAAACTATCTGCATAAAATAAATATCGGCATATCACCGGCCAACTTTAGAAGAACCAGTCAACAACCTTTTTGAAAAAACCATTCTGGCTGTTCGACGAAACAGTATCCTTTGTTACTTTAGCCGCTAACGAGATAAAACCCTGAGAAATCTTACTTTTCGGATACGCAAGAACAACCGGTTTTCGCTGCCTGACGGATTCGATAAGTGAATTGTCCCGCAAAAGGATTCCAGCACTATAAACGGCTGTATCCAAAAATCTCATTGCTACACCGGCTATCTGCTGATAGGTTTTTTTGCCCTCGGCAATATCCGCTGCCATGTTCACGACAAGATTAATACTCCCGCCATATCCGTTTTTGGCTAATACTTTTATCATCGCATAAGCATCTGTCATCGCGGTTGCCTCTGGTGTCGTAACCAGTAGCAGTTCGTCCGAAAACATACAAAATGCCATCACGTCCTTACATATACCCGCACCGGTATCGACAATTATTACATCATTATTATTCGCTATCGAATTAAGATCATTAATCAGTCGATGCCTTTGGAATTGGGTAAGATCAGCCATCTCCGCCATACCGGAGCAGCCGCAAATAATATCGATTCCGTTTTCTGTAGTATGAATCACTTGATCAAGGTTTTTTTTGCCCGATAAAAGATGGGATATATTATACCTGCTTGTGGTATTGAGCAGAATATCCAGATTTCCAAGCGACAAATCTGCATCAAACAGCAAAACCTTCTTACCGCAGGCTTTGAGGCATGTCGCCAGATTGACCGATATATTTGTCTTTCCAACCCCCCCCTTACCGCTGGTAACGGCTATAACTTTCGCAGCTTTTGCCTGATTTGCCACAGCTTCTTTGAAATCAACAATTCCTTTTGTCATCTTTTTGGGGATTCCCTTCTCCTTGGAACCTTTTGTAATACTATTCAAAAATATTATTTATACATTCTTTTTGCTTGAGTAATTCATTTGCAAGCTTCATATTTAGTGTGTTTTCCATCATTTTGCTTACCTGCAGTTCCAGATATTTGTCCTTACTTTCCCTAAGCGCTTCGTAAGCACGATAATCAGTCTTGGCTTCTACCTCAAAACTGCCGTTAGAACCGAACCTTATGCTATCAGTATCACAAAACAAAAGCCTCTGGTTCAAAACATGCTCATTAATGGCATTGTTCATAACCGTAGAAAACTCGTCAACCGCAAGGTCCCTCGGAACAAAATCCGGTTTACCCAGGTTATCGATATTCTCAGTTAGTATCCGGTGACGATCGCTGGTAAATCTGATGATCTTTATAATAACTTCCGTAATATTATCTGAAAGTGTTTGTGGCAATTTCATATAGAATCCTTTCTCATATGAACTTTATTTTTATTATCGTTTCCTGAGCAAATAAAGCAGGTCAAACCCTTGAAAAATCCATTTCTCATCCTGGTTTCCTTTCTTTACTAAAAAGCCCTGAAAAACATTAAGCAGCGCTGTCATGGCTCATTATTTTTTTTATCTCGCTCAAAGTCTTCGTTTTTTTAAGCTCCAATATCTTAGAGAGCTTTTCAAAAACAGATTCGTCATAAAGCCTGTGGCCGCCCTGAGTCCATTGGCTCTCACGAATAAGACCCATAATTGTATAATTATGCAGGGTCTGCCTGGAGAAAGGGGTATAGCGAACCAATTCGCCTATCCGATACAATTTTTCCGGAATCTTTATCATAATTACGCTAAAAAGTCATATAAAACATATTTTACGTTTTGCAAAATGTAAAACATATTTTCTTTTTTGTCAACTTTTTTTAAAAAAAATTCTCAACTTCAAAATTTGTTTATTATGTTTTGTGTGATGGCACTGTTATTGGTGAGATTCAAGTAATCTCGAAGAATGCTGATAGTTAATAAATAACACAAAACTTTAGATGGGTGTTTTTTTTTAAAATAAGTGTATTTGAAGTTTTTTAAAATAAAATAGTTGTTTTTTAAGAGGTTATAAAAAGATGTCCGTTGAAAATGACCCCAAACCCATTGGTTCAACTTTGGGCTTGTCTATACTTGAAAAGCTTGCTCCTCTGGCAAGAAAAATAAATTGCCTGGACTTAAATAGGATCGCTGATATAAGCGTTCAGTACATACCGGAATTGATCGGGATGAAATTAGCTTCGTTCTATATTCTTAATGATGAAAATAACATTCTTTATCTGAAAAAATATAACCATCCTTATCCACTCAACAGAATTGTCTCGTTAAATCAGGATCCGCCGTCCCCTATGACGGTTGCCGTCAAATGCAAACAGATTATTAAAATTGATAATTTTGATAACTTCAAAAAACCAACTATCAGAAAATCACAAAGATCCTTTAGCGACAATTACAAGACCACCAGCTGTGTAATTGCCCCGCTAATCTCTCATGATCGAGTCGTGGGCGTTTTGAACATGG
>JADHXY010000114.1 GCA_016782755.1 Phycisphaerae bacterium
ATGAATCAATGCCTACAATCTTAAAGTCTATCTTCACTGGTAACCAGGCCGGCTATGAAACATTCTATCAGTCCGAAGATGCAAACGACCCGAATTATTACTCTGAGATAACCATTGCTGGCGGAAACCGTGATGAGGATACTTTTGTCATTGGCCCGCCAAGAGGCGATGTCCTCGGCACTGGCGGCGGTATATTCACTTCATCTTCACCGCTGCAATTATGCGACAGCATCTTTTATAACAACATTGTTAACGGCTCCGGCGGCGGTGCATATCTCTCAGGAGACATCAACCTTGCCGGTCTCGATTGCATGACAATAAACAACTGCCTTTTCACTAATAACACAGCAGGAATTGATGGCGGCGGCATCACATGCTCCTCAAATACAATGCTAAACATCTATAGTACTACCATTGCCGACAATTCCGCCGAAGGCCTCATTGGCTTCAACGATATGGGGAATATGGACGGCTATGGCGGCGGATTGTCTGTAACTTACGACAGTAACGCTTTAATCCAGAATTCCATTGTCTGGGGTAACAAATCAAGCTATGTTACCGGTAAGGAACTCGCCGTCGGCGGATACGACCCGAACGAGTTTTGGAACATTAAGGATGAATCCTCCCTCTACGTCTCCTATTGTGACGTCTGGGGCGGCGAACAATACGCATTCGTAAGACCTGCTAATCCTGCTGTCGGTTCTATTGGCGGCCAGCTATTCTGGCAGATTGACCCTTTCGATTCTAACGAATCTACGAACCTGCACGGAACAAGTCTCGACGATCCGCTTTTCACAGCTCCATTGATAGACAACAACAACTTTGACCCCAATTACTATCTCAGCCATGCAGGTCTCGATCCTAACCAGCTTGTTGACAGCAGGTGTATCGACCGCGGCTACGGTGATGCAGACTCTCTGCCGCTTGGCAGATTCCCTTATACCACAAGAACGGATAATAAAACCGATGGAAACGACATAGAAAACAACATAGACTTAGGTTTCCATTACTATAAAGTCGGAAAATTCACTGAAGGCGACCTGAACTACGATGCCAAAATAGACGGCATAGATGTTCAACTGCTGATAGAAAACTGGCTCAGTATGTGCTATGCTCCAAAATGGTGCTTCGGTTCTGATCTCAACAAAGACGGCATCGTAAACTTTGCGGACCTTAATATGGTAACAAAATATTATGGTGCCGGTGATGTCGAACCGCCCATACCTGACAGGATGAAATGGGCGGTTTCACCGTCAGCTTCCAGCGAAACATCTATATCGATGGTAGCTGCTAATGCTGTTGATAATTCCGGATCACCGGTCGAGTATTATTTCCAATGCACATACTGCCCGGCTTCTGTTGGGGGCGGAGATTGCAATAGCCTCGACAGCGGCTGGATATCCGTTACGGATTACACCGTTTCTGGACTTGCTCTCAACACCGAATACGGCTTCAGGGTAAAGGCTCGAGATACCACGCAAAAAGAAATCGAAAAATATAACGAAACAGCTTATTCCTTTGTCGGCTATGCTGTTACCGGCGACGACACCGAGGCTCCGAAACCAGACCCGACCGAGTGGTATCTTGTTCCCGCATCTGCAGGGCCGAATTCTATTGTCATGACCGTAAAAGAGTCAACCGATAATTTCGGCGGGCCGATCCAGTACTACTTCGAAAGGTCCTCCGACATCGGCGATGCCAACAGCGGCTGGCAGACCAGCACTACATGGACCGATATAGTCCCCGATGTTAACGATGCTAACTATCCTAATGATATTGTTTACAGCTATATGGCAAAGGCTCGCGATTACAAGCCTGACCCCAACGACAGCCACGAAACAAAATGGTCTATAGTAAAAACAGCTCAGCCAGGCACTGATGAGGCTGCTCCGGTTCCGAATCCAAGTACATGGAACATTCCGCCTTCTGCTGACGGTTCCGGCGCTGTATTTATGGCCGCTACCGAAGCTGTAGATAGTTCGCTCTCAGAGGTACAATACAACTTCTGGTGTCTCACTGATCCGAATTTCAACAGGGACTGGACAGCAGACAGAGCATACAGGGCTATAGGTTTGGATAGCGGAACAGAATATCAATTCCGCGTTCAGGCAAGGGATGCAAGCGACAACAGGACCGAATGGTCAATAGTCGGTGCAGCTACTCCTGGAGCAGACGATACAGCTCCGTTCCCGAATCCGATGCAGTGGCAAACACCTCCTATCGGTTCCTCCGATGTTTCCATAATCATGATCGCACAAGAAGCCATAGATTCCGCAGGCTCCGATGTCGAATACTACTTCGAATCCGTATTCGGTGGCGGCCATGATAGTGGCTGGGATCCATGCTCAATCTACGAGGATACAGGTCTTACAGAGGGTCAAACCTACGGTTACAAAGTCTATGCAAGAGATTCAGCCGGAAATGTAACAGAGCCAAGCCTCGTTGGACTTGCCATAGCCGAAGACATGTTCGCTCCTGTTCCAGATCCGATGACATGGGAAATTGAACCGTATCCGGTTTCCTCCACGCAATTCAGCATGACTGCTACCGAAGCCTACGACGAGAACCCAACAGGTGTCGAATATTACTTCGAGTGTGTTACCGATCCGAACTTTAATAGCGGATGGTATGACAACCGCATCTACGAACCAAACACTCTCGACCCGAATTCTGAGTACAGCTTCAGGGTCAAAGCTCGTGATAAATCAAGTAACCAGAATGAGACAAACTGGTCCGACCCTTCTGGTACCACAACTTTCAATCCGCCCGATCCTTACTACCCGACATGGGCAAGTGAACCTTATGGAATTGGAACTCTCGGAAGAAACGATTTCAGCTTCACAATGACAGCCGGAACGGTAACGCATACAAACGGCGTTGAATATTACTTCGAATGCATGGAATACAGCGGAACCTGGCCGAGCGGTTTCAGCAGCAGTTGGCAAACTGATCCTACTTGGTCATTGAGTAATATCGGACCTGCCACAATGGTGCTTACGTTCAGATTCAAAGCTCGTGAGGTAGGCAACCCGCAAAATGAGACTGCGTGGTCCTATGAAGCAAGGACTGATTAAGGTTTTACTGATTTTTAATTGATATAGAGACAGCCATCCTAAAAATGCTGCTTCCGCCTCGGTAGCACATGCGATGGTTAAAAATAAACCCCGGACAATTCGCCCGGGGTTTTTATTTTTAGGTGAACAGAAAATCTTAAAATGCATTAGTTCCCGAATGACAAAAACTTTAACAAGCCACAAATCCTCACTCTCGAAACCGAAGCCAATCTCGTTATTCATAAAATCCTTTTGACCGGGGAGCGAATTTATATTATCTATACAGCATTGACTTTGCACAAATTACTGATAACTCTGATAATTTGCAGGAATTTATTTTGAACGATCTAAAAGGAAAATTTATTGTCCTCGATGGACCCGACGGCTGTGGCAAAAGCACACAGGCAAAACTTCTTTCTAAATGGGTACAGGATCAGAACGTCTCAGCCGTTACCTTTCGAGACCCGGGAACAACTCCCATAGGCGAAAAAATAAGAAACATCCTCCTCGACAATGCCAACACACAAATGTCGACAGCCGCTGAAATGCTCCTTTACATGGCTGCACGGGCTCAGCTCTGGACTCAATGCATCGAACCGGCCCTGAACGAGGGCAAATGTGTCATACTTGACCGCTGGATATCGAGTACCTGTGCCTATCAAGGTTTTGCCGGGGGTTTTGGAGTCGATAAAATAATTACTATCGCTCAGGAATCTTTGCCCCGGATATGGCCGGATATGACTATCATACTTGATATTGACCTCAAATCCGCAGCACCGAGGCTCAAAAGCGATCTGGACCGGATGGAAAAAAAAGGACTCGTTTACCATAAAAAAGTAAGAGATGGTTTTTTGTCCCTTGCCGATGCTCGCAGCGGCTTTGCCGTTGTTGATGCATCAGAAGATATTAAAACCGTTCATTCTAAAGTAATAGAAATTATAACTAAAAAGCTGCTCACGGACTGAGAACATGCCATTAAAACAAATACTCTGCCAGGACAAAGCCGTCTCTATCCTTCAAAATGCGTATAAAGCCCAGCGAATTCCCCATGCCTATATTTTTGCCGGAAATGATGGCATAGGAAAATTTTCAACCGCAAAACAATGGGCAAAACTGCTGCTGTGCGAAAACCCCGTTCTGGAAAACGGTTTTTATGATTGCTGCTCGACGTGTAAATCATGTCAGCTTGTAGATGCAGATTCTCATCCCGATTTTATACACATCTACAAGGAATTGCTCGAATTCACTAAAGAAGGCAAAAACCGCCAGCCGCCGCTCGAATTACCTATCGATGTGATCAGGGAGTTTCTCGTTCAGCAGGCACCTAAAAAACCGTTTCATTCCAAAAGAAAAATTTTCGTCATCACAGAAGCCGAGAAATTGAATCCCAGTTCGCAAAATGCTCTCCTAAAAACTCTCGAAGAACCGCCCGGCTATTGCTCGATTATTCTTATTTGTAATGCACTCGACAAACTCCTGCCCACTACAAAATCAAGATGCCAGACCATAAGATTCGGGCCTGTGGATCGATCGGTAATAGCGGATAAACTCAAAAATTTTGATCTGGACACCGAGACAAGTGATTTTTTTGCTCGTTTTTCAAAAGGCAGCATTGGGACAGCTCTTTTCCTGGCAAAACTCCAAGCCGCTGGAGCTGAGATTTATAATACAAAAAGACAAATTATCGAAACCGTTGCCTCATTAAAGCTCGAATTTGCTCTAAAGGCCGCTTCTGATTTCCTGCTTGTCGCAAAAAAAATTGCAAAATCATGGTCAAAGATCAGTACCCAAACAAGTGCAAAAGATATCGAAAGAAAATCTAAAAAGCTGATTATAAACATTATCATTTCAGCACTAAGCGATTGTGTTAAATTAAACCTTCGCCAAACCGAATTAATCATAAATGCCGATCAAACAAATTCAATAGCGAAATTAGCCGCAAGCTTCAATTCTGAAACTGCTTCTTATGCTATCGAAAAGGCCGCAGAGAACATTTCATGGATTGATGCGAATGTAAATGAAAAGCTAATTTTTGAGCACCTATTGTTAAATCTCTGCGTATGTGTTAGAATGTAATATTTACTATCTGTTTCTTATTTTACAGGCAGCTTATTTATGGCTAAGAATAAAAAGTGTATTTTAATTCGTTATGGCCGATTGCATGAAATCGGGCTTTTCGAGAACAATAACGTAAATATCCCCAAAACGCCCACACTGGTCGTCATCAGAACCGCCAGGGGCCTTGAACTCGGTCAGGTTGTAGGCCAAGCCGCTGCGGCTGACCAGGCACGACCAAAACTCTCACAGGAATGGGTAAAAGTATACTATAACAACAGCGGGGTCAATTTTGATCCTAAAATTGCCGGTGAGGTTATCAGGATCGCAACACATGATGATATTTCAGAGGAATACCATTTACAGAAATTTATGCAGGAAGAATCTGTTTTTTGCAAAAAGCTTATTAAAGAAATGAATTTGCCGATGAAAATTGTTGCGGTGGATCACGTTTTTGGCGGTGAGAGGATTGTTTTTTATTTTATGTCAGAGAGCCGGGTGGATTTTCGCGAGCTGGTAAAAAAACTTGCTCAGGAATTTCAATCACGCATAGAGATGCGTCAGATCGGTTCGAGGGATGAAGCGAAGCTGCTTGGCGATATGGAAAGCTGCGGTCAGCAGTGCTGCTGTATAAGATTTTTGCAAGAGCTTAAGCCGGTGAATATGCGTATGGCAAAGATGCAAAAAGCAACGCTGGATCCGTCGAAAATAAGCGGGTATTGCGGCAGGTTAAAGTGCTGCCTGCGATATGAAGATAAGTCTTATACCGAGCTGAAGAAGCGGTTACCCAACCGGGGAACGATTGTTAAGACCGCTAAAGGTGAGGGTAAAGTGATTAATACGCAAATCCTAACTCAAATGCTGATAGTGAGTTATGACGATGGGACTCGCGGGGCGGTTGCTTTGGAAGAAGCTGAGATTCTTGGTAAGGATAAGCAGCTCAAGTCGCGTCAGGTGAAAAAAGAGTCAGAAAACAACGGCTGTCCAAAGGGTAGGAATGGGAAAAAAGAGTCAGAAAACAACGGCGGCCAAAAGGGTAGGAATGGGAAAAATCAACCTGTAAAAAATGGCAAAAAAAACGGGGAAGCCGATTCGAATAACAACAAAAAAGATGTGGGAAACGGCTGTGAAAGTTGCCCAAATTGCCAAAATAACGGGAAAAATGGCAAAAATATTAGGAAAAATGATTGAAAAGTTCTTAAATTTTATTAATTTTTACGAAATTTTCGTTAATATTGATGCCTGCGTCAAAAGTTTGCTCAGGCGGCGATGCTGAGCTTTAGAAATTTCTCAAACTCACGGCAATGCAATAAAAACCGCTCGCTCACAGCCACACAAACACTTTTCACTGCTATTACTATCCTCAAAAATGCA
>JADHXY010000115.1 GCA_016782755.1 Phycisphaerae bacterium
CGTCGGTCCAACTGACAGCTGATGCGCTGGCAGCTGTAGTCATTACAATTAACATCACCATTAATACAGAAATTCTTTTTGTTCTCATAACCGCTCCTTACCTTTCGTGTAACTTTATTTAAGACAAGTATTTAAAATGTTTTTTTTGCAACAGGGTCTTCTTTGCTTCAATCCATTCTCCGTTATTTCTTTAATCTTTTTTCGGCTATTTGAGTGTGCGGATTTTTTTACTAAATATATACAACTTTGCCTTTGGCGGTTGCCTGACAACGCATTCCGCACTTTAACGGCTAAAAAGCACCCTTTACTCCCTATAACTCAAAATGATCATACTAAAATCAGATTGAATTATCAAGGGAATTCTTATTGTGTAGTCTCATAAAACATGTATGTTAACGTGTCTATCCCCGTTTTTACATGTTGGGATTAATTCTTGTAGAACATGTTCCCCGGCAGCTGCTTGATTAGTCCCTTGAGTCTCAGCGAGATCAAGCTGGCATTTATAGTCCCAGCCGGAAGTTGTGTGTCGGTTATGACATCCTCAATGTGAATCGGATCTCGGCTAAGGCATTTGAATATAGTTTTTTCATCACTGCTAAGATTAAGGTCATCCATACTGAAAAGCGGCATATCGAGGGCCTTTTCTGCAGAAATTGCCGATTCGCTGACATGCGAATGCAATTGTTCGCCGAGATAGCCGAGATTTTCGGTTATGTCTTCGATGCAATCGATTAGTTTTGCGCCTTGTTTGATGAGCAGATTTGAACCTTTGCTCAATGGAGAGTCGATTTTCCCCGGGACAGCCATTACTTCCCGATTATAGTCGGCAGCGGCTCTTGCGGTTATGAGTGAACCGGATTTCAGGCTTGCTTCAATTACTATTGTTGCAAGCGAAAGGCCTGCAATGATCCTATTGCGGGAGGGGAAATTCTGAGCGAGCGGCTCATAAGTTAACGGCAGTTCACTAATACAGGCACCGTTTTGACTGATCTGTTCGAATAGTTTTTTGTTTTCAGGCGGGAAAACATTCGCAAGACCACAGCCGGTAACAGCAATGGTTCTCTGTTTTGCCTTGAGAGCACCAAAATGGGCAAAGGTATCTATGCCTCTTGCCATTCCCGAAACAATTGTAAAACCGGCACTGCTTAAAAGGTGGGCAAAACGCGAGGCTTGTTCCTGTCCGTAAATGCTCGACCGCCGTGAGCCGACAATAGCAATCGCCAGATTGTCGCTGCGGGTTAATTCGCCCTTGATGTAGAGCAATATTGGTGGGTCGTAAATCCTTTTCAGTACGGGCGGATAGCGGGGGTCATCAAGAGTTAAAATATGCACGCCAAGTCTATCGGCAATTTCAAGTTCCTTTTCGGCATCGAACCGGCTGCGGCTGCGGGCGATTCGCTCAGCAGTTTTATAGCCAATCCCATCAACTTTTGTAAGAGATTCAACTGAAGCGGCTAATATTTCATCGACCGAACCGAATTTATTCAGCAGTTTCGAAAAAGTTACAGGGCCTACGCCGTCAGCATTTGCTAACTGAAGCCATTTTTCTATATCTGCTGAATGTTCATTTTGCTTTTTCATAAAGGCTTCCTAAAAGTTTAATATTTACAGTTTACACACTAAGTTGCATCCGTCAATAATTATTTGCATTAAAGTGACTCTGAATTTTTCAGAAAGAAACTACCTTATAAAATAAAGGGTGAAAGCCCCGATTGACCAATAATGAAGTTTATTTCAGTATAGCAAATTGTTGTTTGATTATTTTTTTTACGTTCTAAGTGGGTTTTTGGGAAATTTTTCAGACCACTGAAACTATCTTGGTTTCAAGTTTGTTTCAAACTCAAACATGGAATGTTTAATTCTGAGTTCAGGATAATAAAGCCGAAACTTTTGCAGTTGTCCGCAGGGACAAAGGGGTAAAACGATGAGAATACTAAGTCTTAGCTGGGAATTTCCGCCTTTTATTACAGGCGGTTTGGGTATGGCTGTTTATGGGATGGTCAGGTCTTTATTGAAAAAAGGTGTTGCGGTTGACCTTGTTTTACCCGCAAAGGGCAAATATTTCTTTTCTCTCAGGCATCCCGAAGATGTTGACAACCTGCCCAGGGTTGTCTCGCAAATTGGAGGCGAAAAAGCAACGCCTCACTCAATGAAAGAGTTAAAGGATATAATCGGAAGTCCCTTGAGCGTTTACCAGACAACAATCGGAATGAGGGGTTTTGGCGGGGCGGTAGAAGATTTGGGGAGCAGTGAGGAGTTTGGTAAGATTTTAGATACGCTTAATGACGAGTATTATCTTTTTCGCCAGGTCCTTGACTATACCGGTATGACGGTAGATATCGGGAAAGAGATAGGCTGCGATATTATCCATGCTCATGACTGGCTGACATTTCCGGCAGGTATTTTACTAAAGACCATATTGCACAAGCCGCTTGTAGTTCATGTTCATGCAACCGAATTTGACCGTGCCGGCGGGGCGGGTGATGGACGCATTCATAACATAGAATATACCGGGATGAAGTGTGCCGATAAGGTTATAGCCGTCTCAGAGTTTACGGCGAACCTGATAATGGAAAAATACCACATCGAAAAGGAAAAGATCAGTGTTGTTCACAACGCATATGTCATGAAAGATTGTCCGGTAAATCACAGGAGGATTTTTGATGAACCTACGATTCTTTTCATGGGTCGGATAACGCTGCAGAAAGGGCCGGATTATTTTATTGAGGTTGCCAGGCGAGTTCTCGAAAAGAATAAAAATGCAAGATTTATAATGGCAGGCAGTGGCGATATGGAGAGGCAGGTTTTGCACAGGGCGGCGGCTATGGGGTTGGGTACTCGATTTTTGTCGGCGGGTTTTCTTGACAGGGATGAGGTGGAGCAGATATTGGCTACGACGGATATATTATTGCTTCCTTCGGTGTCTGAGCCTTTTGGTATAGCTCCGCTCGAGGCGATGAGCAGGGGGGCGGTTGCTATCGTTTCGAAAAGTTCCGGCGTTGCCGAGATAATCCAAAACGCTTTTAAGATTGATTTCTGGGATATAGACCAGATGGCTTCGACGATACTTAAGCTCATAGAAAATCCCCGCGAGTTTGCGGAAATGTCTAAGCGGGGCAGAGAAGAAGTGGCAAATTTAGGATGGGACGAGGCAGCGGATAAGATTTTGGAAGTTTTCGGTCAATTGCAGGAGACGGCTGTATGTTAAATATAGTGCTTTATTTCCAGGTTCATCAGCCGCGGCGTCTTGGTAAGTATAAGGTTCTGCATATTGGGTCGAACGATAATTATTTCGACGATGAGCTGAACAGGAAAATTCTTAATAAGGTTAGCGATAAATGCTATCTGAGAACGAACAGGCTTCTATTGAGTCTTATCGACCGTTTTAAGGGTGAGTTTAAGGTTTCGTTTAGTCTTACCGGCTCTATCATCGAACAATTGAGAAGATACAGGCCTGAAGTACTTGAAAGCTTTCGACAATTAGCTGCAACCGGTCAGGTAGAGTTTATGGCGGAAACATATTATCACTCGCTTAGTTCATTGTTCGATGAGGAAGAGTTTTTTGACCAGGTGGGGATGCACTCGGAATTAATGGAAACAGAATTCGGGCAGAAACCGGTGACTTTTCGCAACACGGAGCTTATATATTGCGACAAGGTGGCCGAGCTTGTTTCGCAGATTGACCAGTTTAAGATAATACTCGCCGAGGGAGCCGAGAAGATACTTGGGTGGCGTTCGCCTTTGTACGCATATTCGACATATAACGCCAATCAATTATTACTTCTTAAATATTACCAGCTTGCCGATGATATCGCTTTTCGTTTTTCGAATAAGAGCTGGTTAGGTTTTCCTCTGACGGTAGAGAGGTTTGTTGAGTGGATCGAGCGGCTGGGACTGCTTGAGCGAGATGGGAGGGAGCTTTATGTAAACCTGTTTATGGATTACGAAACTTTTGGCGAACACCAGTGGGAAGATACGGGGATATTTGCTTTTCTCGAGCATCTGCCCGGCTGTGCATTGAAGAACGGACACATCAGGTTTGCTAATCCGAGAGATGCGATTGATTCGATAAATTATCAGCCGGCAAGGCTTTCTGTTAAAGAGCCGGTTTCGTGGGCAGATACTGAACGGGATCTTTCGGCATGGTTTTCGAATTCGCTCCAGTCAAATGCTCTGAGGACATATCATGACTTGTTGAAAAAGATCAAACGCAGCGGAAGCAAGCATTTGATAGATGTCGCAAGGGGGCTTTCTACATCGGATATTTATTATTATATGTGCACAAAATACTTTAACGACGGTGATGTTCATAAATATTTTTCGCCTTATGACAGCCCTGAGCAGGCGTATGTGTATTTTATAAATGTATTAGCCGACCTTGAAAAACGAATTGAAAAGGAAACCCTGGTATGATCTTTAAGAATATATTTGTATATCCTCGTTACCCGGAAAATCTGCAAAAGCTTTATGATCTGGCTTGCAACTTATGGTGTACCTGGAACTACAGTGCGATAGGATTATTTTACAGGATCGATACAAAGCTTTTCAGAGAAGTTAATCATAATCCATTGATGTTTCTCAGTAGCCTCAGCAAGCAAAAATTAAAAGACCTCTCAGAAGATAAGGGTTTTTTATATGAGTTGGATAACATCTGGGAAAAGTTTCAGCATTATCTTGAGTATGATCGCAAGTGCGCGGACGAATGTAATGAAATATGCGGCTACAACAAAGATGACGTGATTGCCTATTTTTCAATGGAATTTGGTTTGCATGAATCGATACCGATCTATGCCGGAGGATTGGGAATTCTTGCCGGTGATTATCTCAAAGGTGCCTCAGATATGGACCTTCCTATCGTTGGTATAGGATTGTTGTATAAATACGGTTATTTTACTCAAAAAATAGACAGGTATGGGCATCAGCAGGAAGTTTTCAGCACTTTTGAAAATCATCTTATCCCTATACGAGAACTGCATGCTCCCGATGGAGGCCTTGCTTATATAGATGTTATGCTGCTTGATGAGCCGGTAAAAGTAAAGTTGTGGAAGATCGATGTAGGTAAGGTTGAGCTGATTTTGCTTGATACGGATATCGAGGAAAATAAACCTCATTTGCGTGATATTACAAATGAGTTATATGTGGGTGACAGGGAAAAAAGACTTCAGCAGGAATTGCTCTTAGGTATTGGGGGAATAAAGGCACTTGATTATCTCGAAATAAAGACCAGGATTTATCATTTTAATGAGGGGCATTCGGCGTTTGCGATATTAGGGCGTTTGGAACAGCTGGTCAAAAAGGACAAATTTACATTGTCGCAGGCCATAGCGATTATTCGAGCTTCGACGGTGTTTACGACCCATACGCCGGTAATAGCCGGGAATGAGAACTTCGATACCAAACTTATAAAAAAATACCTTACACCCAAGCTTGAAAAGATCGGTCTCAAATTTGATGATATTGCAAAATACGGTTTTATCGGCGAGGACAGTGACAGGTTCTGGCTGCCGGCTTTTGCAATGAATTTTTCTAAATATATTAACGGTGTTTCTGTTCAGCATGCCCAGATAAGTAAGCATTTGTGGTCGGGGCTTTTTCCGCAAATGCCTTCGGTTGAAATTCCGATCCATGCGTTAACTAACGGGGTTCATAATTGCTGGGTCAGTCCACCTTTTACTGATCTTTTCACTCGTTACCTCGGCCCTGACTACATACACGTTGCCAGAAGAGAGGAAGTCTGGAAGAATATTTACAATATTCCCGACGAAGAGCTGTGGGATGAACACCGCCGTAATAAGAAAGACTTAGTAAATTTCATACGCAGGCAATTTGTAGATCAGATGATAGCGAGGGGTTTCTCTCATGCTAAAATGGTCAATGTAAATAAGTCGCTGAACGCCGAATTTATGACTATAGTTTTTGCCAGGCGTTTTGCTGCTTACAAAAGACCGACATTGATACTCAACGATAAAGAGCGGTTAGTTCGAATATTGACAGATACAAACAAGCCGGTTCAGATGATATTTGCAGGTAAGGCACATCCGGCGGACGATTACAGCAAGAACATGATTAAAGAGATATTGGATTTTGCCAGGGAATATAATGTTGAAGACAGGGTTATTTTTCTTGAAAATTATGATATAAATATTGCGAGGCACCTTTTTTGGGGTTCTGATATATGGCTGAATAACCCTAAGCCAGACATGGAAGCCAGCGGAACATCGGGCATGAAAGCGGCTATGAATGGAGTGATGCATGTTAGTACTGCTGAGGGGTGGTGGCCGGAGGGGTATGATGGTAAAAATGGATGGATTATTAATGCGGGCAGAATATACAGCAATTCCGAACAGCAGGATATAGCCGATGCAAACCAGCTCTATGACCTTCTCGAATATCAGATAATCGAATTTTATTATGACCGG
>JADHXY010000116.1 GCA_016782755.1 Phycisphaerae bacterium
CTTTGCCACAAGCGAACTCTCACTCGATCACGTTGTGCCTAAATCAAAGGGCGGCAAGGCCGAATGGATAAATATTGTTTGTGCATGCTTCAAGTGCAATTCCAAAAAAGGCGGCAGAACACCCCAGCAGGCAAATATGAAATTGATTAAAAAACCCTTCAAACCAAAATACAGCCCGCTGATCCATATACATCTCGGCAGCAAGAGATACCAGAGCTGGAGGCATTTCGTTAATGATGCCTACTGGTCTGTTGAACTCAAATAGTCAGGGTTTTGATATTCAGATACTGTTGATAACGACACAAATTTCATCGATGCCAATTGCACCAACATCAGTGCAGAAGAATAATGCGAAGAAAATATAACCTGTGTTAGAAACAAAGGAAATCGTGCATACCACAACAAAAAATTTAGAACAAATTCCTGGAGTTGGCAAAAACATCGCTCAGGATTTGCTAAATATCGACATTAACACTATCGATGACCTTAAAGGCCGGAAGGCGGAAGAGCTTTATCAAAAACTTTGTGATTTCAAGGCGTCTCCGGTCGATAGATGCGTGTTATATGTCTTTCGTTCGGCAATATATTATGCTGAAAACACCCGGCATGACCCAGAACTACTGAAGTGGTGGAATTGGAAAGATAAGCGATAGCTCAGCACTGATGCCGATTCGATTCAATAAATCCACCTTTAAAAATAAAAAAAGCGGGAGCAGCGTTTATGCTGGTTCCCGCTTTTGGTTTTATTCAGATAGCATTACTTCATCGCATTCTTTGCAGCCGCTACAACATTTTCGGTTGTTATCCCGAATTTTTCAAAGCATAGCGGTGCAGGAGCAGAGGCACCGAAAGAATTCATGCCAACAAACTCACCTTTCGTGCCGAGCCATTTATACCAGCCGTTATCAATACCGGCTTCGATACCGACTCTTGCGCTCACAGCCGGCGGCAGAACAGAATCTTTATATTCCTGTGGCTGTTGTTCGAAAAGCTCCCAGCATGGCATACTCACAACTTGGGCCTTTATCCCTTCTGCGGCGAGTTTTTCGTGTGCATTCACAGCAAGCTGCAACTCCGAACCTGTAGCAAGCAGCAGACAATCCGGGTTTTCTTCTTCGATGAGGACGTAAGCTCCTTTTTCGACATTTTTAGCCGATCCGTATTTATCCTGATCGAGGACAGGCAGGTTTTGTCTTGTCAGGAACATCGTTGCGGGCACCTTGTTCTCGATGCAGTATTTCCAGGTCTGTGCAGTCTCGTTAGCGTCGGCAGGCCGGAATACAAGCAAGTTTGGTATCGCTCTAAGTGCGGCATAATGCTCGACTGGCTGATGGGTCGGGCCGTCTTCGCCAACACCGATACTATCGTGTGTAAACACAAAGACCGATGGATATTTTGAAAGTGCCGCAACCCTGATAGCCGGCCTCATGTAATCGGAGAATACCAGGAACGTTGCTCCGTAAGCTCTTGTAAGACCGCTGACGGAAATTCCGTTCATGATCGAACCCATCGCGTGTTCTCTTACGCCATAATGGATGTATCTGCCGAGATAATTATCTTTGCTAAAGCTCTCAGCTCCTTCGAACCATGTATTGTTAGATGGTGTTAAATCTGCCGATCCGCCCATGAAAAGAGGCAATTTCGGCATAACTGCGTTCAGAACATTACCCGAGGCCTTTCTTGTAGCCATGGTCGTTTTCGGGTCGAATTCAGGCAAAACGGCATCAATATCGACGGGTAATTTTCCGGCCTGTGCCTGACTGATCTGTTCAGCGAGATCAGCGAATTGCCCGGCATATTTATCAAATATATTCTGCCAGTCCTGCTGAGCCTGCTTGCCAGTTTCGACACATTTTCGCATATGCTCAAGTGCCTGTTCGGGTACAAAGAATTTCTTTTCGGGATCCCAGCCGTAATTTTTCTTAATAAGCTTTATTTCATCATCGCCAAGCGGAGAACCGTGAGCCTTTTCGCTATCCTGCAAAGTCGGGCTTCCGAAACCAATGTGGGTTCTGAGTTTAATGATCGAAGGACGACCGCTTTCGCTCTTAGCGTTTTCGAGTGCCTTTTCAAAAGCCTCCATGTCATTTCCATCGCCGGGTACAGCCTGGACATGCCAGCCGTAAGCTTCGTATCTTTTGAGAACATCTTCAGAGAACGAAAGACTCGTATCGCCGTCAATTGTGATATGGTTGTCATCGTAGATAAGTATAAGATTGCCGAGTCCGAGGTGCCCAGCCAGCGAAGAAGCTTCTCCGCTAACGCCTTCCTGCAGGCATCCGTCACCGCATATTGAGTAAATATTATAGTTGAAAAGGTCAAAACCGGGCTTGTTGAATCTTGCCGCGAGATTTTTCTCGGCGATAGCCATTCCTACCGCATTTGCAATACCCTGACCGAGAGGGCCGGTTGTTACTTCAATCCCGAGATCCGGTTCATATTCCGGATGGCCGGGGGTTTTGCTGCCCATTTGTCTGAAGTTCTTCAGGTCGTCAAGGGTAAGTCCGTATCCGGTGAGATACAGCAGCGAGTAGAGGAGCATACTGCCGTGGCCTGCCGAGAGGACAAAGCGATCCCTGTTGATCCATTTCGGGTCAGAGGGGTTGTGTTTAAGGTGATTTGTCCAGAGTTTATATGCAGCCGGAGCCATGCCCATCGGCATACCAGGGTGACCTGAATTTGCCGCCTGAACACCCTCCATTGATAAAAAACGTATTGTCTGAACACAAAGTTCATCAAGCTCGCTCAGTCCTGGATTGTTTAAGTTTATCGCCATTGTAAATTCCCTATTAATTTAATTATATCAATATAAGTTAATTAGAGCCGATTAGCAAAATTCGTCATTCCGAACCATTTGTCATTCCCGCGAAGGCGGGAATCCAGTCTTTTCATTAGCTAATCAATCAACCGAATGTTGGCTCTTTCTTACCGAAATTATTACTCGCTATTTACACATACCTATAAAGCGGTTGATTTTACGATTTAGCATCGCGCAGGGCAAGGGAAATTTAGTGCCGATGTTTTATTTGGGTTTGGTTCGGTTTGTTTTTTAGTATTTTACGAAAATTACAGCTATGAATTGAGAACAACAACGATCAGGCCAAGCAAAAGGATGCCGGAAACAATGCCCAAAACCATAACAGCCGTTTTATAGCGATTTAGCTGCATTTCCTCGTAGTATGGGTTGTCATCTAAGATTTCGTCGCCTTCTTCGAGCTGCTCGAGCATATTCACATCTATTCTCTGACGTGCTCTTGTGGGAGGCTGCCCGGCGCTGAGCGCCTGCAGGTCAGCCAGCAGTTCTTCGCAATCGTTGTATCTGTCTTCTTTTCTCTTTGCCATCATAATCTCGATAACTTCAGAAACTCCGGCTGAAAGCGAGCTATTAATATGATCCGGCGGTATGAGCGGTTCTTTGAGGTGCTTTCTCATAACGTTCGAAGGGTCTTCGTCCATAAACGGCACCCTTCCTGTAACCATATGATAGAAAGTAGCACCAAGACCGTATATGTCCGCTCTGCCGTCAATATCGACCTCCCCGCGGATTTGTTCGGGAGCGATGTAATAGGGCGTTCCATAAGCTTTTCCGGCCTCTGTTTTTGCCGCTTCAATGTCAGACGTTTCTCGTGCCAGTCCCATATCTGCGAGCTTTACCACAGAATCGGAGTTTATCATGATGTTTTTGGGCTTAACGTCCCGATGGATCAAACCGCATCCGTGAGCATGATTAAGAGCCCTTGCTACCTGTATAACTATTTCCAATGCTTGCGACTCGCTGAAAACTTTTCCTGCGGCAATATCATCGTATATTGTCTTTCCCTTTACGTATTCCATGACAAAATAATGATAGCCGCCAGCCTCACCAACATCATAGGCCTGTACGATATTGTTGTGATTCAATTTTGCAGCGGCCTGGCCTTCTTTGTAAAAACGGGTAACATACTCGGGATTCTGCATGAATTTTTTTGGCAATATCTTTATCGCAACTTCTCGATTGAGACTCAGCTGCCTGGCCTTATAAACGATGGCCATCGCACCTTTGCCAAGCATTCCGATTATCTTGTAACCGGGTATCTGGTAATTTGCAGATTTTGAATCCCTTAAGGTTTTGCAGAGTCTCTGGGCTTGCGAATCGGTTACATAGCCGAGATCAACCATTAAATCCTTGAGGATAATCGGGTTAACTTTCTGGCGGGATTCGAGTTCCTCTACGGCTCTTTTGACCTCTGCCGGGGTGCATAGTCCCTGCTCAATCGCCATTTTGCCAAAAATAGTACCGTAGTTTGTTTCGTTAGTCATATAAGTAAATTATAAATCAATACTTGTTATTAGTCCTGTAAAAACGCAAATTATGTAACAAAAAGCCGGTTTGTCAAAGAAAATTCTCCAACCTATACATAAAACGAAGTTCCATAATAAAAATCGGCTTTTTCTGTGCTAAGGTTTAAGCGTTTTCTCTGTTCCGAGCATATATTTGAGCCGTGTTTGTACGAATTTAATATCTTACGGTTCATTGCTGTCCTTTTGATAATGAAAAAAGCGGAATACCCATTTTGAATATTCCGCTTCTAATGCTCATTTTCTCGATTTTTTTTACTGCTGTTGAGTTTCAGCAGGCACATCAGTTGGCTGCTCTGGTTTTTGCGGGTAAACGATGGTGGCTTGAGCTTTCAAGGACTCAAAATAATCTTTTGCAATTTGCTGTTTTTTCTGGTTTTCAAGCATCGCAACGATATCTTCACTTACTTCATCAAAAGTTTTCGTAGATGCCTCATTCTTATCGGTAACCTTTATAATATGGTATCCGAACTTAGTTTCAACTACATCACTGATCTGGTTTGGATCAAGAGCGAAGGCCGCCTCGTCAAATTCCGGAACCATCTGTCCTCTTGCAAAGAAATTAAGGTCGCCGCCACTTGCCGCTGAAGGGCATTTTGAATTTTCTTTTGCGAGTTGTGCGAAATCGGCATCCGGCTTTTTAACTTCGGCCAGTAATTCCATCGCTTTTTCCAATGCCTGTGCCTGTGCCTGATTTGGGTCAGTGTTTGGATCTGAAAGATCAGGGGTTATCAATATATGACTGGCACGGACCTGTTCTGGAACTTGAAATTGACTTGCGTTCTTTACATAATAATCGTTTGCATCATCTATTGTTACATCTACCTTGCCGTCGAACTGCATTTCGAGCAGATTCTGGAATGGAAGAGATTTTTTCAAGTTTTCTTTTACCTGTTCGACAGTCGCCCCTTGTGCAGCGATCAGCGCCTCAAAATCAGTTCTTGACAGATTTTGCTCAGCCAGCATTTCCTCAAGCTGCTGATCAACATCCTCATCGGACACAACAAGGTTAAGCTCTTTTATCTGCCCAGAAAGCAACTCTTCAATAACGATGTTTTCGATGGCCTTCTGTTCAAGCTGCTTTTTGTACTGTTCGAAGAAAGCCGGCGGTACCTGAGAATTTTGTGCCGCTATCTGCTGAATCTGTGGGGCAACGAGCTCGTCAACAACACTTTGTGAAATATCTTTGCCGTTAATTGTTACAACAACTTTGTCCACAGGCTGCTCTGCGGGGGACTCTTTAGTAACCTCAACAGGTTTCGCTTGCTCTTCCACTGACGGAGCAGCTTTTGGCTCAACAGGCGTCGCCGGGCACTGCAATGAGCATTGCTCAGGCTTTTGATCTTTTTTCGTACAGGTATTTACATCCACTTTGCATTCCTTCGCCGGTTCCGCCTTGTCTGCCGCAGCTGTTACATCTGATTTACATTCCTTGACCTTGGCACACCCTGTTTTTTCCGCTGGTGCAGCAACAACAACTTCCGGCTCTGCAACGGTTACTTCAGGTATAACAGGCTCCGGCTTAGCAGCCTGCTGTGCATTCTGCTCCGGCTGACAGCCGACACAAAATGAAATTGAAAACAGAGCTAATAATGACAGTAAAAATAAAAATCTTCTCATAAACCTTTTCCTTTCTCAAAATCAAATAATTTGCAAAATTATATAAGTCGCCATTATCTCATAAATCTTCAAAAACTTCAATAGTTAATTGCATGGATTTACTGATAAAAATAGTGGAAGGTTCGCACTAAATATATTAAATTATTATTAAAAATTTGAGGCTTAAAGGAAAAAACATGAATTTTCCAGACTGTCAGAGTGTTTTGAGCAGTACAATCGACATTTTACCCCGTTATAGCGAGACAGACCAGGGCGGTGTAGTTCACCACAGCGTGTACCCGATACAATAGTGTTCGGCACCAAAATTGCTCTTTGATAAATTCATATAGTGTTCGGTGTTCTTTTGTTGATTGTGTGGTGATTCTGTGCTGCTGGTAAGTTATTATTGCGCAGCATAAAGCCTGGCATCA